>JAYVLR010000358.1:0-4405 GCA_043759395.1 Thiobacillaceae bacterium | reverse complement strand
ACCTTGACCGGGATCGGTTACGGCGCCAACGATCCGTTCTCGATCGAAATGCAAAACCAGCTTGACCCCAATTACCCGCAACCGCAGCATATCTGCGAGCTGACCAACGACCTGATCAAATCGGGCAAGATCAAGGTTGATCCGTCGCGGAATGATCATCTCACCGTGACCTATCACGATTCGTGTAATGTCGCACGCGCATCGCGTATGGGTACCGAGTCGGGTGGGCAATTCACTATTCCGCGCGAACTGATCAAATCAGTCGCGAATAACTTCCATAACATGGCCGATGACACGATTTATGAATCGACTTTTTGCTGCGGCGGCGGCGGTGGTTTACTGACCGACGATTTGATGGAAGTTCGTGTCAAGGGCGCATTGCCGCGCGTAACCGCATTAAATGCGGTAGTTAAAGAACATCAGGTCAATTTTATGGCCATGATTTGTGCCATTTGCAAAGCGCAATTCACCAAAGTTTTGCCCAAGTACGGCTTCGATATGAGTATGGTGGGCGGGGTGCATCAGTTGGTCGCTAATGCAATTTTGCTTGAACCGGCCAAACCTGATTGATTCAGGCTCGACGAAGATTATTTATTTAGTAATTTTGCATTAGGAGAACCAGCATGGCTGTCACGACGAGCAAAGAAAAAACCGAAGGCAAAACCTGGCGCCGCTATAAAGAAGGCGAGGCGGAGGGCAAGTACCGCACTGCACAAGACGTGATTTTTCAAGCCAGCTGGACGCACAAATGCCCGGAATATGTGCTTGCGACCCCGCCCTGTCAGGGTTCTTGCCCTGCTGGAGAAGACATTCGCGGTTACCTGAATATTGTGCGCGGGATCGAGAAGCCCCCAGCAGGCGTGTCTATGCAGGAATATGCATTCCGCCGCGTGACCGAAGCCAATCCCTTTCCTGGGGTGATGGGTCGTGTTTGCCCGGCACCGTGTGAGTCCGGATGCAACCGCAACATGGTGGAAGACCATGTGGGGATTAACGCGGTCGAGCACTTCATTGGCGACTGGGGCATTGAAAACAACATGACCTACACGTCAACCGCGCCAGAGAGCGGTAAGAAGGTGGCGATTATTGGCGCAGGTCCGGCAGGGCTCGCGGCAGCGTATCAGCTGCGTCTGAAAGGTCACGGCGTGACCATTTTTGACGAGCACGAAGAGCTGGGCGGCATGATGCGCTACGGTATTCCCGGCTTTCGCACCCCGCGTGAAATGCTCGATGCTGAAATCAAGCGCATTATCGATCTGGGTGTCGAAACCCGTCTCAAAACCCGCATTGGTTCCGATGTCAGCTTTGATGCGATTGAGGCAGAATTTGATGCAATCTTTATGGCGATGGGTGCGCAAGCAGGCCGTCCCTTGCCCGTACCGGGTGCAGAAGCGCCCAACTGCGTGACTGCTGTCGCATTCCTGCGCGCATTTAACGAAGGTCGCCTGCAGCACGTGGGTAATCGTGTGGTCGTGATCGGCGGCGGCGATACGTCCATCGACGTGGTGACCGTCGCCCGTCGTCTGGGCAACATTACCAAAGAAGGCACGAATGACCGTCCGGAGAATGTGATTGCCGGCCATGCGGCACATGACGTAGCCTCGATTTCCGCGCGCGGCGGTGCCGAAGTGGTGCTGGTGTCCCGCTCCACCATCGACAAGATGGCGGCGAGCAAGCACGAAGTTGAACATGCGCAGACCGAAGGGATCGAGATTATCGGCGGCGTAACGCCGATTGCGGTCATCGTTGATGAACGCGGTCGCGCCACCGCGTTGCGTATCGCCGACTTCGTAATGGAGGGCAAAGAAACCAAGATTATTGAGGGCACCGAACGCGATCTGCCCGCCGACTTGATCGTATCGGCGATTGGTCAGGGCGTGGACTTCACCGGCCTCGAGCAATTCAACAATAACAACGGTCTGATGAAGGCGGACAAGAATTATCGCTTTCCCGGTAAAGAGCACATCTTTATCGGCGGCGACGTGCTGAAGCCGCATTTGTTGACCACCGCGATCGGTCATGCTTCGATTGCCGCTGAAGGTATTCATGGCTATTTGAACGGAAAAGAGCTGGATAAGCGCCCGAAAGTAGACGTCCATCACTTTGATGAAGTGCGTAAATGGCTGGAGTCGGGCCATGAGTATAAGGAAGTCAAAGGTCCGGTTTGGGGTTCTGATACCCAGGCCGTGCTGCATAATTTCGAGGACCGTTCGAGCAAACACATCATTCCGCACAACGAGTTGTTTCTGGGCCATTTCCCGCAGGTGGATCGCAATATTCGCGATGTCATCATGCTGGACAAGCAGACTGCGCTGGGTAATTTTGAAGAACGCCTGATGCTGCTGGATGACAAAAAAGTCGTCGATGAAGCCAAGCGCTGCATGTCATGCGGCCAGTGTTTTGAGTGTGACAACTGTATTATTTACTGTCCTCAAGTGGCCGTGTTCAAGGTCAAAAAGAAAGACAACCCCACCGTGGGGCGTTACGTGGATACCGACTACGGCAAGTGCATCGGCTGCCATATCTGCGCCGACGTCTGCCCGACCGGCTACATCGTGATGGGCATGGGCGACTAATATGCGGCTGAATGTTGGCTGGTCTGGTTTGCTGTTATCCGCCTTGATTGCATTGACGGGGTTGGCATCGATAGGTGCTGCGCCCGCCAATGCGGCGGCACCTAAGCCCGTTATTGAAAAAGCTGTCCAGGGTGAGCGCTGCGTTGAGGATACGGATTACATGCGCCGTAACCACATGAAGCTGTTGACGCATCAGCGCGATGAGACTGTGCACGAAGGCATACGCACCAAGAAACACAGCCTCAAGGAGTGTATCAACTGTCATGCCAGCCGGGACACCGGCAGCGTGACTGCAGCCAAGGACAACTTCTGCGTCAGTTGCCACAGCTATGCCGCAGTGAAAATTGATTGTTTTGATTGTCACTCCAGCAAGCCCCAGTCTTCTGCAACGTTCCATCCCTTGACCGCTAAAGCGGCACACTTGAAACACCAAATGGCTGCACAGACGGGTACTCCAGTCAGCGTTCAAGACATGGCGGCTGATTATCCCTTGCGCCAGAATCAGCCTCGCACCGCAAAGGGTGTCAAATGAGTGAAATGAATAAACAACCCATATCAGAGGATCGCCGCCGCTTTATCGGGACGGCGGCTGCGGTTGCCGGCCTCGCCATCGCACCGGGTGTGCTGCTATACGAAGTGGCGCACAGTAAACCCGATGAGCTTGCCGTGAGCAACAGTACTCGCTGGGGGATGCTGGTTGACAGCACCAAATGCGCAACCGGTTGTAACGATTGCGTGACCGCTTGCAGCACCGAAAACGGCTGGCAATTGCCGGGGCTGAGCAAAAAACCGAAACAGGCGCCGCAGTGGATACGCAAGCTGCAGCTGGAAGACCCGCTGACGCAGAAGGTAACCAATCTACCGATGATGTGCCAGCACTGTGCCGAACCGCCGTGTGTGGACGTGTGTCCGACCGGCGCCTCGTTCAAACGTGCCGACGGGATTGTGCTGGTAGACCGCCACACCTGCATCGGCTGCCGCTATTGCATGATGGCGTGCCCTTACAAGGCGCGTTCGCTGGTGCACGAGCCGCTGAACGACACGCAAAAGCCTGATGTGCCGCGCGGCATCGGCTGCGTGGAATCCTGCACCTTTTGCGTCCAAAAAGTCGATCGCGGCGACGGCACCACGGCCTGTGTCGAGGCCTGTGCCGCTGCCGGCCATAACGCACTGGTGTTTGGCGATCTGAACGACGCCGAGAGCGAAATCGCCAAGCTACTGCGTACGCTGCCGACCAAACAGGTTCGCGCTGATCTGAACCTCAATCTCGGCGTTCGCTACCACGGAATTTAATCACTATGGCAAGCATGATCTTCCGCGAAGTTAAGGGCGAGAGCCTGAAATACTGGCTGCTCCTCGGCGGCATAGGCCTTTTTGTATTGCTGGGTCTGGGCGCGTATCTTTACATGCACCATTACGGTCACGTCGTCACCGGTATGGACAATCAAATCGTATGGGGATTGCCGCACGTGTTTGCGGTGTTCCTGATTGTGGCTGCATCAGGCGCGTTAAATGTGGCGTCGATTGCATCGGTATTCAATAAGCCGATGTATAAGCCGCTCGCACCGTTGTCTGCGATTCTCGCGCTGGCATTAATGGCGGGAGGATTATTGGTATTGGTGCTGGATCTGGGGCGATCGGATCGTCTGATCGTCGCGATGACCCATTTCAATTTCAAATCCATGTTCACCTGGAACGTGTTCCTATACTCCGGTTTCTTCGCGCTGGTAGGCGTGTACTTGTGGACCATGCTCGATAGCACGGTCAAATCCTATTCCAAATACGCAGGTACCGCGGCTTTTCTGTGGCGCCTGATCCTCACCACGGGT
>JAYVLR010000357.1:0-3245 GCA_043759395.1 Thiobacillaceae bacterium | reverse complement strand
TCGATACTTGCCTACCGTGCTGGTGCGAGTATTGGTTCGGCAGCGATGGGCGGTTGCGATTACTATTTGAGCCTCACACAACAGGTTCAATAAAGGTTGTTGCCAGATACTAAGGAGTGGTTGGACATGGGAAAGTCAGTTGGTCCGCTAAATTTAGACGATATTTTGATTTCTCCTAAGTACCGCAAAAGTCATTGGCAGAAAGCACATGCAGGTAGTGACTGGGACAGTATGGTGGAGATATTCAAGGACAGAATAGAAGGTAGGTTTCTCGAGCCGATTAGGTTGATTGCGGAACATCACGATATTGGTGAGTTTTCTGGGTTTTCTATATTGGCGCTGGATTGCCTAATCATAGAGACATTGAATCAGTTTTATTCTGGCCTTGATGAAACTGAGGGGGCACACGACAAGGCTTTCTGGAATTTTTTTAAGAATAGTGAGTTTTTCAAAAGCCATTTTTCCAGGAAAAAGGCATTCACTTTTTACAGCCACTATCGGTGCGGAATACTGCACCAGGCACAAACGAAGAAAAAATCAGTGGTGCGAATAGATCAAAAGACAATGATCCAATCAGTTGAAGGTGATATTTCAGAGGGTCTGATTGTGGATAGATCAATATTTCATAAGGCAGTAGAGAATGAAATTTCATCCTATATGGTGAGGCTGAAAAATGGAGGCGAAGAAAACGCTGAATTGAGAAGCAATTTTCTCAAAAAAATGAATTTCATCTGTGGCACACAAATAACAACGAGGCAAACATGAGTTCATCGAAATCGATATTTGTAGTGACGCTACTGGTGGCGAGCTTACTCATTGCATGCTCGGATCAAAAATCCGATGGAAGTGCGGCCAAAAATAAAGCGGTTCCTGCGAAGGAGTTGACTGCGGAAGAAAAAATCGCCAAGTGGAAAAAAGAAGCAGAAGCGGGCAATGCCGAAGATCAACAGAAGTTGGGCAACGCGTACTACAACGGCGTGGGCGTACCGAAGGATTTCGCCCAGGCTGCAGTGTGGTGGCGCAAGGCGGCGGAGCAAGACAACCCTGATGCCCAGCATAGGCTTGGGCAAGTTTACGATGTCAACAGCTACTACGGTTTGAAACTGGGGGTGCCCAAGGATGCAACTCAAGCCATGATGTGGTATCGCAAGGCGGCGGAGCAAGGGCATGCAGGTGCCCAGTTCGGTCTTGGTTTGATATACGCCAACGGTGATGGTGTACCCAAGGATGCTGCCCAGGCAGTGGTGTGGTACCGCAAGGCGGCGGAGCAAGGGAATGCTGATTCCCAAGTCAATCTTGGAGCGATGTACGACGACGGTGAAGGCGTGCCCAAGGATGCCACTCAGGCTGTAGCATGGTGGCGCAAGGCCGCAGAGCAGGGCGATAAGGATGGCCAATCTAATCTTGGAAATATGTATAACAACGGCGAAGGTGTACCAAAGGATGCTGCCCAAGCGGTGACGTGGTACCGCATGGCAGCAGAGCAGGGCCAAATTTATGCCCGTATAAAACTGGCCAACATGTACTGGCAAGGCAAAGGTGTGCTCCAGGACAAGGTGCGTGCCTATATGTGGGTGAACCTTGCTGCCGCACAGGGCGATGAGGGAGCTATCAGTGCTAGAAATAAGGCCGAAGGCTGGATGACCGCTGACCAAATCGCCGAAGCCCAGCGTCTGACTCGGGAATGGAAGCCTGGTCAGCACACAGAACCCACAGCCACCCCAAGCACACCCGATGGCGCGCTGGAAAAGAAGCTGACCGGTACCGCCTTCGTCGTCAGCAGTCAGGGACATCTTCTGACCAATCGCCACGTTGTTGGCAACTGTCAGCAGGTTCGTCTGGCCGGCAGCGACAAACCGCTCAAGGTGTTGCCACAGGACGAAGCCAACGATCTGGCCTTGCTGCAAATGACCGGCAAGCCCAAGGCGGTGGCGGTGTTCCGCGCTACGAACGATCTACGCCAGGGTGAGAGCATTGCCGCTTATGGTTACCCTTTGCTGGGCGCGTTAGCCGCAGGTGGCAATCTCTCGCCCGGCGTGGTCAGCGCACTGGCTGGGCTGGGCAACAACACCAGCCAGATTCAAATCACGGCTCCCGTGCAGCAAGGCAACAGTGGCGGGCCGGTACTTGACGGTAAGGGGCATGTGGTCGGCGTGGTGGTTCAGAAGCTCGATGCGGTGAAAGTGGCCAAGCTCACTGGCGATGTCCCGCAGAACGTCAACTTTGCCATCAACGAATCCACCGCGCGGGCTTTTCTAGATAGCAACCAGGTCAAGTACAAAACCAGCCACTGGTGGAATATCGGGCAGAAAGATCTTGCGGATATTGCCGAGGATGCACGCACGTACACGGTGGTGGTGGAGTGTTGGAGGTGATTTGCATGGCCGAAGCCAAAGCGATTATCACTGGCCCGGTCGGGCTTGAGATGGAGCGCTATCCGCTTCATTCTGCATCTATGGCCTTTTTCGGATCAGCACCCCGGGATGGTGTGCCACAGGAAATGAGCAGTGGGTCTGTCAGCATGCTGAAGCTTGACGACAAGCCCCTCATTCTCACCTGCTCACATGTTCTCCGGGGCTATCGCGAAAGGCTGGCCGAGGGCGAGTGCATTTTCCAAATTGGAAACTGCAAGCTTGATCCGCTAAGTCAATTGGTTGAAGAAAGCATGGCACTTGACCTTGCCGTCATAGGCCTCACGAACGAGCAGGCATTGGAGATTCAAAAACCTGGAAGTGGGTTTGGAGAGTTTTTTGTTAAGCCGACCGTATGGCCCCCCGCCCCTGTTTCGGAAGGTGATTTCGTCTCATTTGGTGGGTATCCAGGAGAACTACGTAGGGCAACTTCCTTTAATGAGTTGAGCTTCGGTAGTTACAGCAGCGGTGCGTCCAGAGTGACCGCCGCGCACACGGACTATCTTGTCTGTCAGTTTGAGCGTGAGCATTGGATCAGGCATGGCTTTGAACCAGAACCATCGAATATTCGAGGAATGAGTGGCGGACCAGTCTTCGCTATTCGGCAATCCGGAAAGGCCGGTATCGTCACCTACGAATTCATCGGGATCATCTACGAGTTCTCCGAGGACTACGAATTGCTGTACGTGCGCCTCGCTCGCGTGCTTGATTCGAATGGTCGTATGGCGTAGTGCGCAACCTTTATTGAACCTGTTGTGTGAGGCTCAAATAGTAATCGCAACCGCCCATCGCTGCCGAACCAATACTCGCACCAGCACGGTAGGCAAGTATCGA
>JAYVLR010000356.1:0-2071 GCA_043759395.1 Thiobacillaceae bacterium | reverse complement strand
TCTTGATTGGCTGCCGCTCGTGCTCGTCGCTCCGGTACTGCTTATGTGTATTCTTGCGGTCAGCGTGCTGGCTGATGTGCCGCCACCGATGCGATTGGCATTGCTGCTTGGGACAAGCTGGTCTAAGTGCCTCCTCCTCATCGCCATGTTGTCTATCCCGATGTTTATCGCCACCCTATGGGCCATGCAGGGACTCGGGCCGACACGCCTGCGGCTTGCAGGCGCGGCGGCGGGCTTGTTGTCCGGCGCCATCGGGGCACTGGTCTACAGCCTGCATTGTCCGGAAATGGCAGCGCCGTTTATCGCCTCCTGGTATCTGGCCGGCATGCTGATTCCTGCCGCGATTGGTGCTTTGCTTGGGCAACGCATACTGCGCTGGTAAGTACATTTCATCGTTTATCCGCGCGGATGGTGTGCGGCGTGCAGTTGCTTCAACCGTTCGCGCGCGACGTGCGTGTAAATCTGGGTGGTGGCAATGTCGGCGTGGCCGAGCAGCATTTGCACCACGCGCAAGTCCGCGCCATGGTTGAGCAGGTGGGTGGCAAAGGCGTGGCGCAGGGTGTGCGGCGAGAGCGGGCGGATGAGTCCGGCGGCGCGCGCGCGGCGCTTGATCAAATACCAGAAAGCCTGGCGCGTCATGCCGCCGCCGCGCGCGGTGACGAATACCTCGTCACAAACATTTCGCGCCATCAAGGACGGGCGCGCCTCCGTCAGATAGCGCGCTGTCCAGCTCACCGCCTCCTCTCCCAGCGGCACCAGCCGTTCCTTGTTGCCCTTGCCGGTGACGCGCACCACGCCATCGTTGAGGCTGATCGCCATCAGTTTCAGTCCGGTCAACTCCGAAACGCGCAGACCGGTGGCGTACAGGATTTCCAGCATGGCCTTATCGCGCAGCCCAAGCGCGGTATCCGTGTCATCAATTTTCAGTAAGGTTTCAACTTCGGCTTCGCTCAGCGTTTTAGGCAAAGCACGAGGCAGCTTGGGGCTGTCCAAATTGACCGTGGGGTCGGTCTGGATCAGGTTTTCGCGCAGCAGATAGCGGCAGAAGCGTTTCAGCGACGAGATATAGCGCGCCACGCTACGTGCATGCGTGCGGTTGGCAAAACGGAATGCCAAATACGCTTCAAAATCGCCCGGCACAATTTCCGCCAGCGTGTGACTGCGCGCCGTCGCAAGCCAAGCGCCGAAGATGTTCAGATCGCGGCGATAAGCGGCCAGTGTGAGATCGGACAAACCATCCTCCAGCCACAGATGGTCGCAGAACCGGTCAATTAGCGCGGTATTCATGTGCCGCGTTCATGCTCGATCAGCCAGGTCTTGATGCCGAGCAGTTCTCCGCTGGCTGCGTGCATGAAGCCGCCCAGTCCGCTGGCTGACACGACGCGGTGGCAAGGGATGAGGATCGGCAAGGGGTTTGCGCCACAGACCTGTCCCACCGCACGTGGCGCAGTCTTTAGCTGCCGGGCAAGCGCGCCATAGGTAACGGTTTGCCCGATGGGGATGGCGAGCAATGTGCGCCATACGCGGAGCTGGAAAGGCGTGCCGTCGGGGACAAACAACAGCCCGAACTCGTGCGCGGGATCGTGCGCGTAATGCGCGAGTTCATGTGCCAGATGCTGCGCCCGGTAATCGGGATGGAGGGTGAGCGGGTGATGTTTCGGCAGGAAATCCAGCCGCGTCAACACGTCGCCGGTAAAGCGGGTGCCGAGATGGCAGGGCGCAAAATTCAGGACGGCATCGTAGGCTTGCATGAGGGGATTTTAGCCCTAAAGATACATAAAAAACGCCCTCAAACAGAGGGCGTTTTTTGCACAACAAGTAAACAACCAAAGCTTACTCAGCAACCACTGCCACCGGCCCTTTAACCTTGCGTGCAGGCAGCTTTTCCTTGATCCGCGCCGACTTGCCGGAACGCTCACGCAGGTAATACAGCTTGGCGCGGCGCACGTCGCCGCGGCGCTTGACCTCGATCGCTGCGACCAGCGGGGAGTGGGTCTGGAAGGTGCGCTCGACGCCTTCGCCGGCGGAAATTTTGCGCACGGTGAACGCGGAGTTGAGCCCGCGGTTGCGC
>JAYVLR010000355.1:0-2458 GCA_043759395.1 Thiobacillaceae bacterium | reverse complement strand
GTTTCCGGTGCGACGGTAAAGTCGGTGAAGCGCGCCGCAAAGCGCGCAACGCGAAGGATACGCACCGGGTCTTCAGCGAAGGCGAAACTGACATGGCGAAATACCCTGGCTTCAATATCGGCCTGACCGTTGAAGGGATCGATCAGCGCACCATCCGCTTCCTGCGCGATGGCATTGATGGTGAGGTCGCGCCGCCGCAAATCGTCTTCGAGGCTGACTTCGGGTGACGCATAGACTGTGAAACCCTTATAACCCTGGCCAGACTTGCGCTCGGTGCGAGCCAGGGCGTATTCCTCGTGGGTGTCGGGATGCAGAAAAACCGGGAAGTCCTGGCCGACGGGCTTGTACCCGGCGGCGCTCATTTCTTCGGGTGTCGCACCGACCACGACATAGTCCCGATCCACCACCGGCAGGCCGAGCAGTGCATCACGAACTGCGCCGCCTACGGTGTAGATTTTCATTCTTGCACCCAGCGGCTAACGGCGCGCGTGCCCACGGTAGCCATCGTACCGACCGCGCGGCGAATCGGCGCGCAGATAGCCGGGGGCGACCGCCTCCAGTGCGGTGGGCTCAAAACCAAACTGATCCGGCCAGCCTGTTACGCAGACGTTATCCACGCCCATCGCGTAGTAGTTGTCGCGCGTCATCAGTTTTTTGCCCGGCTTGAACTCCATCGCCCAGGCCTGAAGATAAGACAGGCGATCACACAGCGGCACGATCGTGCGTTTATGCCCGGTGACCGTGCCCACGTAGCGCACCAGTTCTTGCAGGGTATACGTCTGAGGGCCGCACAGATCATAGGTTTGTCCAAACGTAGCCAGCTTGTCCACGCTGTCGGAAAACGCCCGCGCCACGTCGCCCACATACACCGGCTGAAAACGCGCGTCAGCCTTTGCCAGCGGCAGCAGCGGCAGCATTTTTTGCAAAGCCGCAAACATGGTGAGAAACGAATCGCCGCGCCCGAACACCACCGAGGGACGAAAAATAGTCACGTTCATCCCATAACCATGGATAAATTTGGGGCCGTTGAGATACCAGTTTTCGTGCTCGCTGTGCTGCATTCCCGCCTCACGCACCAGAGCTTCGCCTATCCCCTTGGAGCGCTGATAACCTGAACGTGCAGTGGGTTCAGCACCCAGCGCGCTCATATGCAGCAAACGGTGTATTCCGGCCTGGGCGCACGCATGAATGACTTTGCGCGGCAACTCGATATGCACCCGCTGAAAATCCCCGCGCCGCGCGCTGGGCAAGTCGTCGCGGCTGAGGGTGGTTTCGTGCAGGATGCCGACCAGATTGATGACGGCATCCATGCCCCGGAATTCACGCAGCAAGACCTGCTCATCATGGACATCGGCTTCGACGACTTCCACCGTCGGCAGCAAAATCAGTTCCTTGGATTGCTCGCGGCGGCGCGTCAGCACTTTGACGTTTTTACCTGCGGCAGCCAACTGGCTGACCAGTTGCGTGCCGACGAAGCCGGCCCCACCCAGAACACAAATATTTTGATTTTTCATGGCACGACCTGGTACGGGTTTTATCCGGGAAGGCGGGATTTTAACCGCCGGACGACTCCGTCTCCAAGGACGGAGATTTATCATCAACGGCAGGTTCGGACGGCAGCGCAGCCGATGTTCGCGCCGGGATAATGCCAAGCCGGTCTTTCAGCAGGGTCGAAGGCTGGCCAAAGCGCGCAGCGTAATACATGGCATTGCTCATGACCTTGCGCACGTAATCGCGCGTCTCGGTGAAGGGAATGGTTTCGATATACACCGCCGCTTCCATCGGCACACTGGCGCGCCAGCGTTGTGCGCGACCGGGACCGGCGTTGTAAGCCGCCGTTGCCAACACAGGCGAACCATCAAGGCTGTCCTGCACGTGTTTCAGATAATAGGTGCCAAATTTGATATTGGTTTCGGGCGCCCGCATGTCGCTTGCGGCATAACTTTTGATGCCGAGGCGCCGCGCAATCCAGCGTGCGGTATCGGGCATGATCTGCATCAGACCGGCAGCGCCGACACCAGAACGTGCCGCACTGATAAAACGGCTTTCCTGACGAATCAGGCCATACACCCACGCCTCATCCAGCTTGTTTTCGGCGGCGGAGACGGAAGCCACCTCGCGATACGGCGCGATAAAGCGCAATTCAAAATCGTGCGACTCGCGCGTTTTTTCCGCTGTGTTAATCGCGCGGTCATACCAGCCAACGCGCCGCGCCTGCTCGGCAGCGGCCAGCAACTGCCGGTCGTTGAATCCGCGTATGGCCCAGTTCCATTCGCTGGTCGCGTCGCTGCGCAAGCCCATGGCGAACAGGCTCAAAGCGCGCTGGATGCCCGGGTCGCGCAGCACAGCATCCAGTTCGTCGCCGCCGACTTTGATATTGATTGCCGGACTGCTGATGACCGGGCCCAATTCTTCCAGCGCCAGTTGCCCGTAATAATGCGGCTCGCGCGAAAGCGGC
>JAYVLR010000354.1:0-2208 GCA_043759395.1 Thiobacillaceae bacterium | reverse complement strand
GTCGAACAGGCCGGTTTCGCGGTACTGAAAGCGCCGGATATTCCGTCCATTCTGGTTGAAACCGCGTTTATCTCGAACCCCGAAGAAGAACGCCGTCTGAACGACGATGCCTACCAGGACAAACTTGCAGATGCGATCGTGACCGGGATCAGAAAATATTTTGCCAAGCTGCCCGCTACGGCACGCACCCGGCTGACACAGAATTGAAGATTGGAGAGATGCTGGGTGAAGTCGCCCCCGGTTTCGATCAGCCGCTGGGGGTGTTGCTGGCCTGTCATGGCCGTATCGAAAAACAATGCGCGACACTGGAAAAGCTCTTGCTGCATCTGCCTCAACACGGGAACGACACGCAGGCGCAGCAGGCAGCGCGCGCAATCCTGAAATATTTCGACACGGCAGCCGTTCAGCATCACGACGATGAGGAGCGCAATCTCTTCCCGCTTCTTGAACAGGCGGGGAGCGGCGAGTGGTGCGATCTGGTCGAACTGCTGACTCACGAACACGACGATCTGGCGCTGTTATGGCGCGCCCTGCGTCCACCCTTGCAAGCCCTGTCACAGGGCGAAATACCGGCATTGAACACCGCATTGTTCGAGCGGTTTATCGCGCTCAATCGCAGCCATCTCGCGTTTGAAAACGAGCGGGTCTTGCCGCTGGCACACCAGCTTTTATGCGCCGCCGATCTGGAACGACTCGGACGTGCGATGGCAGCCCGCAGAGGCGTGGCGTTTACGGCTGCAACATGACTATCCGTATTCTTCCCGATCTGCTGATTTCGCAAATCGCTGCCGGCGAGGTGGTCGAACGCCCCGCTGCGGCGTTGAAAGAGCTGCTGGAAAACAGTCTGGATGCAGGTGCGACCGAGATCCGCGTTGACCTGGAGCAGGGCGGCATCAAGCGCATCCGCATTACCGATAACGGCTGCGGTATCGCCCGCGCCGAGCTGCCGCTGGCCTTGGCGCGCCACGCCACCAGCAAAATTGGCAGCCTGGAAGACCTGGAACGGGTGGCGAGTCTGGGCTTTCGCGGTGAGGCGCTGGCCTCGATTGCTGCGGTGTCGCGCCTGAGTCTCACCAGCAGGTCGCGGGATGATAGCCATGCCTGGAGCGTGAGCGTGGAAGGCGGTCAATTGAGTGACCCCAGTCCCGCCGCGCTGGCGTTGGGAACAGTCATCGACGCGGAGGATTTGTTTTTTAATACCCCGGCCCGGCGCAAGTTTCTCAAAACCGAAGCCACTGAATACGCGCACTGTGCCGAAGCGGTGCGGCGGCTGGCATTAGTCAGGAGCGATGTCGCATGGACGCTCACCCACAATGGAAGAGTGCTGGCGCGCTATGGCAGCGAGCCGGCCGCTGCGCGTTGCCGCAATGTGCTGGGCGAAGCCTTTGAGCAAGCGTCGATTCAAGTCGAAGCGGCCGCCGCCGATTTGCGCGTAACGGGCTGGGTGATCCGCCCGTCGGCGGCCAGCGCCAGCCGCGATAACCAGCATTGCTTCGTCAATGGCCGTTATGTGCGCGACAAGCTCATCATGCATGCACTCAAGGAGGCGTATCGCGATGTGCTGCATCACCAGTTGCAGCCGGGCTATTGCCTGTTCATCACGCTGCCGCCTGGGAGCGTGGACGTGAACGTGCATCCCGCCAAAACCGAGATTCGATTCCGGGACGGACGCGGGATTCATCAGTTTTTGTTCCACGCGGTCGAGCGTGTGCTGTCAAGCGTGGCCGGTTCGGCACAGAGCACCTCGTCTGCGCCGTCACACTTGAATGTCGCGCCGCAAACTTATTTTCAGCCCCGGCAAACCGCGATGCCGCTGCACGTATCGGAGGCGATGGCGTTCTATGCGCCGCTAGCGGCGCATCATTCGGGCGGCGCGCCGCTTGCGGAAGGACATAGCAATCCAGCGGATGAGATTCAGGCATCGGCTGAAGATGCGCCGCCCCTGGGCTACGCGCTGGGGCAGTTGCACGGCGTGTATGTGCTGGCGCAAAACGCCCACGGGCTGGTGCTGGTGGACATGCACGCCGCGCATGAACGCGTGGTGTACGAGAAACTCAAAACCGCACTGGATGCGCGCGCAGTACCCGCACAAACCCTGCTGATTCCGGTGAGCCTCACGGTCGATGCGCGCGACCTGGGTGAAATCGGGCCGTATCTGGATCAACTCGCCGCGATTGGTTTTGAGTTGACGATCAGCTCGCCCACCTC
>JAYVLR010000353.1:0-2199 GCA_043759395.1 Thiobacillaceae bacterium | reverse complement strand
TTTCCTGCACCGACGAGCTCGATGAGACGGGCAAGCTCGCCGCGCTGACGCTCTCAGATAATTCGATGCCATGAACGAGAATGAATCCACTCGCCACCCGCATGTTGCTGCTTACCTCCAGCACCTTGCGGCCGAACGCCGGCTTTCTCCGAACACCGTTTACGGCTACGAGCACGATCTTCTTCGTCTGGTTAAAACACTCGAAGAAAATGGCAAATCCTTGGCAGATGCAGGTTCCGCCGACGTTCGGGAGGTAATCGTCAAGCTGAGAAAACAAGGTCTTTCGCCACCGAGCGTGGCCCGGAACTTGTCTAGTTGGAGGGGGTTTTATTCGTTTGCCATCCAGCGATTTGGCTACACCCACAATCCGTCTATTGGACTTAAGCCACCAAAGTTCAGGCGTTCACTCCCTGAGACACTATCACCGGACGCATGCACCCAACTCCTGGATGGCGCCAAGAACCAGACAACTGATTCAAACGTATTGCTCGCGCGCGACCATGCCATGTTCGAGTTGCTCTATTCCTCAGGCTTGCGTGTATCCGAACTGACGGGAATGAACCTCCTCGACATTGATCTGAAAACCGGCGAGGCGCGGGTTACCGGCAAAGGCAACAAAATGCGCGTCGTGCCAGTGGGCAGACAAGCGTGCAAAGCCATTGAGGCATGGCTGACCTGGCGGTCGACCCTGCTTGGTGGCAAGGACACAACAGCATTGTTTATCAGTCAGCGCGGCACGCGATTGTGCGCCCGCAGTGTGGAGCTGCGGCTTGATCGCTGGGCCGCACGGTCAGGACTCGGGCAGTCGGTCCACCCGCACATGCTTCGACATGCCTTTGCCAGCCACATGCTTCAATCTTCAGGCGACCTTCGAGCGGTTCAGGAGATGCTTGGCCATGCCAGCATCAGCACAACCCAGATTTACACCCACCTCGACTGGCAACACCTGGCCAAGGTGTACGACACGGCTCATCCTCGCGCACACAGGAAAAAGTGATTGGCTTGACATGCCTTGGCGTGGTGATATATTAAATATATCTTTACGAGGGATTGAGACCATGTCCGCCGCATCCGCAAAACCCGATCAACTGCTCTTCCGTTTCCGCGCCAAGGA
This sequence comes from Thiobacillaceae bacterium, assembly GCA_043759395.1. Taxonomy (GTDB): domain Bacteria; phylum Pseudomonadota; class Gammaproteobacteria; order Burkholderiales; family Thiobacillaceae; genus Thiobacillus. The sequence continues at coordinate 1,085 of JAYVLR010000353.1, read as the reverse complement.
TACGGTCAGTGGCGTCAGCCGGGAAACCCTGATGAAACTATCGGACACCCTTGGTTACACGGAAACTCAGGTCATGCACATGGCCCTGGCAAAACTGGCCAAGGAAGTCATTCCTGCCTATGAGGCAGACGAGGGCGATCTGACTGAGAAACAGTTGGCTGCGATTCGGAAGGCGGTTCCCCAAGGCAAATCGCGCAGTGTCAAATCCAGCCTGTTTTAAGGGGTGAAGCTGACATGGTGGCCCGAGCCGCAGGCAGGGGACATAGTGTGGTGCCATTTTCCGGAGAACAAGGGCATTCACCCCGGACCCAAGCCGCGACCGGCGTTGGTGACAAAAGTGTTCGACGACGATGCTCCGCATTATGTCGTGGAGGTAGTCTACGGGACGAGCCAGAAAACCGACGATCTGCGATCCGGTGAATTCCTCATCGCCCGAGTTGACCATGAAGCCTATCGACTAGCCGGCTTGAGTTATCCAACCAAGTTCAGCTTCAAGAGCCGAGTCGAGTTACCGTTCTCCCACGAGTGGTTCAAAGTGCCCCCCGGCGCCCCGTTCGGCCAGATTCCGAAGCTGGGCATCCTGCACCCGGCGCTGATGCCTCGGGTGAGGGCGGCGTGGGAGGCTGTGAGCGGCAAGTAGTGCGATGTGATACCTGGTGGATTTGGGGATCAATGATGGGTGGGATGGACGAATGACCAGACCATGTTAATCTAGTCATATATATTACAAGGAGCATTCTTCCATGGACGTTGGAATTTACGAAGCCAAAACCAGGCTTGCCAAGCTGGTTCATCTGGTTGAACAGGGGCAAACCGTGACCATTACCAATCGCGGCCGTCCGGTGGCGGATCTGGTGCCGACGCAAGGCTCGGGCAAGTCAAGCGTGGACGTGCTGATCGGCGAGATTCTGGCGGCGCGCAGCCGCCAGCCCGCAGTCAGCGGCGCGCAATTGCAGGCCTGGAAAGAAGAAGGCCGAAAGTGAGCTTTGTGCTCGATGCGTCAGTTGCCATGCGCTGGGCGCTGCTGGACGGCTCATCACAGGATAGGGCGTATGCGGACGGCATCCTGTCCACACTTACGAAGG
>JAYVLR010000352.1:0-2182 GCA_043759395.1 Thiobacillaceae bacterium | reverse complement strand
CCACCCCAGGGCGCGCTGGGGGCGGCGAGACAGGGAAGGCTGAAAGTCAGCGCGATGAGGGCAAGGGTGCGATAGAGCATGATGCGGTCTCCTGAAGTGATGGTGATGGTATACCCGATGCAGCCTGGCCGACTGCGTGGTCGCTGCCCCAGAAGTCGTAACCCTTGTTCAGGAATTCGTCCCAGGGCAAATAGTGCGAACCGTCGCACGAGAAGGTGAGACCGACCAGGCCGTTGAATATATTGATTGAGCCAGCACGCAGGTAGAAGGTTTCATCCATGAAACGCAGCGCGCGAAAATTGTCGAGAATGGGACGGATGGCGTGTTTTGGGGTGAGAGCATTGGCGGGATAGGCGTGGCGTGGCCAGGACAAACAGGTGTCGGGATCGATCAGCGCGTTGATATCGAGCAGGCGGTAGCGAAATGGATCGTCGGTCAGCCAGATGGTGGCGCGGCTGCTGGAAAAATGCAGCTTGCCGTGAAAAATGCCGTGTTCGGTGATGAGCTCTTCGACCACGCTGAGTACGGTGTCGATGTGCTCATCCATCTGACTATGGGTGCGGGTTTGATGGAAGACATTGCTGCGGATGGCGGGGTCGCCTTTGATCTGCCGCCAGTAGGTCGGCTCGGCGTAGAGCTCGCGAGTGATGGGCAGGTCGCGCAGGTCGAAATCGGCACCGACGAAGCCGAGCACCCGGCCGCCAGGGTCGCGCACAATCTGGATCGCGGTGAGCGAGGGGCGTTTGGTGCGCAAGCTGATGTAGGCCTGCGACAGCATGAAGCCTGCGCTAGGCACGCGTTCGTTCATATAGGGCCGGCTGGAACGGTCACGTCCAAAATCGGTTTCAATCAAACCTTCGTGGCTGACCGTGTCGCTCTGCTGGACGGCATTGGTGTCGAGTGCGTACAGGTATTTGCCGGAAGGCAGGGTTTCCAGCGCCCGGCCTAATACGGCATTCAGGCGCTGGCGGTCGCCCCACGCTTCGCTGCAGGTGCTTGCAGTCAATGCCAGCGTGTCGCTGAGCAGCATTTTTAGCGCTTCGCGCTGGCGATTGACGCTTTTGGCCAGGGTGTTGGGTTCGGTTTGCATTTTTATGTTCCGCGCAGCGAAATCACCGGCCAGCCTTGGGCGCAGGCGTGTGCGCGCAAGACAGGGTCAGGATCGACTGCGACCGGATGCTGGACTTTTTCCAGCAGCGGCAGATCGTTCAGTGAGTCGCTGTAAAAGCGGCTGCTGGTGAGGCAGTCCAGCCGCGTGCCGTGGTGTTCCAGAAATTGTTCAAGGCGCGTGATCTTGCCCTCTCGAAAACACGGCGTGCCAGCGACTTCGCCGGTGAAGCGGCCGTTGATCTGTTCGGGTTCGGTCGCGATCAGATGCTGGATGCCGAAGGCTTCTGCAATCGGTGCGGTGACGAAGCTGTTGGTTGCCGTGATGATTGCGACCAGATCAGCGTCTTTGAGATGCCTGTTCACCAGATCACGCGCTGCTTGCGAAATCATCGGCTGAATGCGGGTGGTCATGAATTCGGCATGCCAGGCAACCAGTTGTGAACGGCTATGTGTGGCGAGCGGGCGCAATGCAAAGTTGAGGAAGGCGAAAATATCCAGCCGCCCCGCTTTGTAATCTTCGTAAAACGCGTGATTGCGCGATTCGTAATGCGCGCGGTCAAGCACGCCGCAGTCGATCAGGAATTGCCCCCATTCGTGGTCGGAGTCGCCGGCCAAAAGTGTGTTGTCGAGGTCGAACAGAACGAGATGCATGGGGCGAGTCAGCTGGGCAGGATAAAAAGTTGGCGGATCAAAATGACGTTTATTTGATGCCAAGCAATTCCACATCGAACACCAGCAATGCATTGGGCGGAATCACGCCGCCCGCACTGCGGGTGCCATACGCCAGGTGTGCGGGAATCGTGAGCCGCCGTTTGCCGCCAACCTGCATCCCGGCCACGCCTTCGTCCCAGCCTTTGATGACCTGTCCGGAACCGAGACGAAACCCGAAGGCTTGGTTGCGGTCCCGGCTTGAATCGAATTTAGTGCCGTTCGTGAGCCATCCGGTGTAATGCACGCTTACCGTGTCGCCGGGTGCGGCGGCAGGCCCGGTGCCGGTCGCCACGGTTTCAATGATTAAACCGGATGGCGTGGTGCGTGCTGCGTCGTGTGCGGCTGGAGGGCTGGCTTGCGC
>JAYVLR010000351.1:0-6155 GCA_043759395.1 Thiobacillaceae bacterium | reverse complement strand
CTTCGGCAGATATTCCTGCGACCATTTGCGTATGCCCGGAATCTGCGCCCCTTCGTCGGGTTGTACGCCGACGATCTGAATGGCTGGCTGGATTTCCTTGAAGTAACGCGCGCAGCCCATGATCGTGCCTGTGGTGCCCATGCTCGACACAAAGTGAGTAACTTTGCCGCCTGTATCGCGCCAGATTTCCGGCGCGGTGCCCTGGTAGTGCGCGAGCGGGTTATCCGGATTGCTGAACTGATCGAGAATTTTTCCTTCGCCCCGCGCCTGCATCGCGCGCGCAGTGTCGATCGCCACTTCCATGCTGCCCGCTTTGGGCGTGAGGACAAATTTGGCACCGAACGCGGCCATGCTCTGGCGACGCTCGACCGACAAATGCTCGGGCATCACCAGAATCATTTTGTAGCCGCGCATCGCAGCGGCCATCGCCAGCGCGATGCCGGTGTTGCCGCTGGTCGCCTCGATCAGCGTGTCGCCGGGTTTGATCTCGCCGCGCGCTTCGGCCTCTCGAATCATCGACAGCGCGGGTCGGTCCTTGACCGAGCCTGCCGGGTTATTGCCTTCGAGTTTAAGCAAAATCGTGTTGCTGGTCACGCCCACCATGCGCTTCAAACGCACCAGCGGAGTGTTGCCAACGGTGTCTTCTATAGTTTTGTAGGTGCTCATTTTTTAAGCAAAAGTTGGGTGTTCATTTCGGCTCAGTTCAAACGCAGCATCGCGTTGGAGCGGTTCCTCTCAATTTCCTGGTAGCCAGACTCCGTCATCCATGCCAGCAAGTCACGTTTCCAATGTTTCTGGCTGGTGTGCTCGATAATAACCAGCCGGGGCCACAAATGCCTGGGGCTTGTTTCAAAAAACGGAAACAGGACAGCATCTTCAATTCCTTCGACATCGATTTTCAGGGCATCGACCCGATTAATACCTTCCTCCGCCAATACATCAACCAAAGGCTTCATCTGAACGGCAAGCCTTTTTCCCGATAAATCGCCGGGGTCTCCAATATGGCTGCCACCCATATCCTGTTCGGAAATAATCATCGTGGCCATGGCATTCTGGCCTCCGAGCGCTATTTGAAGCGCGCAAATCTGGCTGCCTAGATCGTTGGCCGCAATGTTGAACTGCAACCGGGAAAAAGCTTCGGGATTGGGCTCGAATGCGAGGATTTTTCCTGCGCCCATTTTGGCCGCCATCAACGCGTAATAGCCAATATTGGCACCAATATCGAGAAACACGCCGCCATTGCCGGCAAATTCACGTAGCTTTGTAATTTCAGGCCAGTCTCTCAGTTTGGATCCGAACAGCATTTTGTACTCAACCACGTTATCCCAGGGCTGAACCCTGAATTTCAGTCCGGCGTAGCGAATATCGACAGGCGTATGCTGCCCCAACGCAGACCATAGTCTGCCCATTATTTTTTTGACTGGCCCGTGTACAAGCCCCAGTTTTCTCGCGTACAACAAAAGTCGTCCCACACCGTGCGGTGCGAGTTCTCCCCACACACCCGAATTCTCTGCATGATCCATTGTTATCTCCACTGACAGGCGAACTGGTGTCCGCCAGTTCATTATTTACAGGATCGACACGCTATAATTTCCACCAATCTGCGATCCAGGCTGTCGGCAATACTACCCGCTTTGCGACTTTTGATCCGGCCATTAAAAAGTGTCCGGATTAAGTGGCGGTTCGTCCGCTACGGTAGTGCTGTCAGATTCCCGGGTGGCCGGATCAATAACAGCTAAGCGAGGATCAGTTGGATTTTAAATAATATTCGGTACGCCGCGAGTGATACACCCTGCGGAAAATTCGTTCAGTAATTAATCAGGATAAAACGATGGCAGAAACAACGAAGGGTTCAGTTCTGATCGAAGTGGGTGCGGGAGAGCTGATCGATAAAATCACCATCCTGCACATCAAGGCCGAACATATGACCGATGCAGCCAAGCTGCGGAATGTAAACCATGAACTGGACGTGCTGAGCCGCGCCCGCGCCTCAAGCCTTGCCCCATCCAGCAAGCTCGACCACCTGGAAGGGGAATTGCGCACGGTTAACGAAGCATTATGGGTGATCGAGGACGACATCCGCGCCTGTGAGGCCGCGCGTGACTTTAGCCAAAAATTTATCGATCTGGCGCGCGCTGTTTATATCCAGAACGACCGCCGGGCGACGCTCAAGAAATCGATCAATGAACTGTGCGGTTCCAGTATCGTTGAGGAAAAATCTTATACCGAGTTTTGATGAGACGGCGGCAGCCGCTTCAGCACCTCGGCGAGAACCGTTTCAGGCGATAGTCCGGCAAGATCGGGAACCTCGATTGCCTGAAAATCTCCACGGCAAATACCGGCTCGCGCTGCGGTGGCGTGCGCCCCAAACAGTGCCAGTCCAGGCCTGCCAAGACAGGAGGCTACGTGACTCGGCCCGGTATCGTTGCCGACAACAAAGCTCGCAGACTTGAGCACGCCCGCGAGCTCGAACCAGTCGAGAAACCCTTTCTGGCCAAGCAAGGTATGGCCGGGAATAGATTGGGCCAGTTCGATTTCGTCCGGACCCGGTGCGGTGACCACGTCGTAGCCACGTTCGAGTAATGCACTGGCCAGTTGCGCATAGTAAGGCCAACGCTTCTGCGGATGGCGCGCCGAGCAACCGGGGATCAGGGCAACGTACGGTAACTTGACCCCTTCGCGCTGCATGAGGGTGGATATGTCTTCCGCCATCCAGGATACGTCAGGCGCAAGACTGTGTTCTGCTGGAATGCCTTCACGCTGTAATTGTTTTGCCAAACCGAGCAAGGCAGACGGTTGGCGTACGCCTGTTTTGCTGCCACACCACCTGACGCGACGAAAAAACAGCTTGTGGTAAAGCCCGGTTCGCCCGGAGTTCTGCAGGTCGTAAACTTTCGAATAATGCTGGGCACTGAACAGGCGTGCCAGCCTGATCCACTCACCGATTCTCCAGATGGGCACGCGCGAATCGGTAAGCACCTGATCTACATGTGGGCAGCGCCCCATCAGTTTACGGAAAGGCGGTGTCGTGAGCAGCGTGATGTCAGCATCAGGATGGAACGCACGAATGTCGCGCAGGACACCGTCCGCCTGCACAATATCGCCAAACGCACCATGCTTGATGACGAGTATTTTCTCTGCCTGTTTAGTCATACAGCGCAGCTTACTTGGCGAGTTCCTTTGCGTTATTGATCCGGCCACACGGGAATCTAACAGAACTGTCGTAGCAAACAAACCACCACCGCAGTTTTGAAACTTTTAAATGGCCGGATCAATAGCAAAAGAACTCGAAGGCAAAAACATCACTGCCGCCCGATGGGAAAATACTCAAACCCCATGTCGCGCATGGCCTGGGGATCGTACAGATTGCGCCCGTCAAAAATCAGCGGATTTTTCAACAGCGCCTTGACCGTATCGAAATTGGGGCTGCGAAAGACTTTCCATTCTGTCACGATCAGCAACGCATCCGCATCCTTCAAGGCATCCATCGGGTTGTCGACGAGCGTCAGATCAGCACCGCCTTTATCAATACGGTCACCGTATATACGATGCGTCTCCTCCATTCCCGCCGGATCATGGGCCGATACGCTCGCGCCCATTTCCCACAAGCGCTCCATCATCGCGCGGCTGGGCGCTTCACGCATGTCGTCGGTGTTGGGCTTGAACGCCAGCCCCCACAGCGCAATCCGCTTGCCGCGCAAATCGCTACCGATGCGGGTGACCAGCTTGTTGACCAGCACCTGTTTCTGCGCGTCGTTGGCTTCTTCGACCGCATCCAGCACGCGCAGCGGAATGCCGTTCTCGGCTGCGGTGCGGCGCAGCGCCTGAACATCCTTGGGGAAACACGAGCCGCCGTAACCGCAACCCGCATACAAAAAATGATAACCAATGCGCGGGTCGGAGCCGATGCCGTGGCGCACCTGCTCAATGTCGGCACCCAGCTTTTCCGCCAGCACGGCCAGCTCATTCATGAAGGAAATGCGCGTCGCCAGCATCGCGTTGGCGGCGTATTTCGTCAACTCGGCGCTCTTCACATCCATCACCGTCAAACGATCATGGTTGCGCTGGAACGGTGCGTATAACTGGCGCAACAAGGCAGTTGCCTGTTCGCTATCCGTACCGATCACGATGCGATCCGGCTTCATGAAGTCTTCTACCGCCGCGCCTTCCTTCAGGAATTCCGGATTGGACGCAACACTGAACTCAAGTTTCAAGCCGCGTTTGCTCAATTCTTCCTGCAAGGCGGCTTTGACTTTATCAGCAGTGCCAACCGGCACTGTGGACTTGTCTACCACCAGCTTGAACTCCGTCATATGACGGCCGATATTGCGTGCCGCCGCGACCACGTATTGCAAATCCGCTGAGCCGTCTTCATCCGGCGGCGTGCCCACAGCAATGAACTGAATCTGTCCGTAATGCACTGCCGCTTCGATGTCTGTCGTAAATGAAAGACGGCCGGCGGCGACATTGCGCTTGACCATGTCTTCCAGTCCCGGCTCATAGATCGGTATGCCGCCATTTTTCAGTATCGCGATTTTCTTCGGATCGACATCCAAGCACAGCACCTCGTTGCCAACTTCTGCCAGACAGGTGCCTGTGACCAGACCGACATAGCCGGTGCCTATTACTGTTACTTTCAATTCACTTCTCCTTGTAGGAGTGAGGGGTGAGGTGTGGGAGTGAGGAGAGGCGCGGCGCTGCGTTAACCCTTCACTCCTAACTCCTAACTCTTCACCCAATAACTAACTATCGCTCTCACGCCGCTCTGCATCAAAACTGTCCCAGCGTCCACAGGCCGGGCAACGCCAGAAAAACTGCTGCGCCTTGAAGCCGCAGCTGCTGCACTGGTAGCGCATCAAACGTTGGCTGTGTGATTGAACCAGACTCTTTTCCACTTGCAGCAATTCGCGATCAGCGGCGGATGCATTCACCAGCTGCGCTTCAAGCAAACGATCCAATGTGCGCAAGCTGGGGTTGCGGCGCAGCTCTTCGCGCGCCAGTTGATTGGCCGCTTCGGCACCCTGGGTTTCCGACACCACCAGATACAGTGCGTTGAATAAATCCTGCGACGGCTGGCGCGTCTGCAGGGCGCGCAACCACTGCACGCCCTCCTCCAGCCGACCCAACTGACGATAACTGCCGAGTATGCGATCCACCCCCAGCGCCATATGGCCGACGCTTTGCGATTCAACCAGCCGCCAGTCGGCGATAGCCGCATCATGCCGACCCGCTGCCGCATCCAGATCACCCGCCATCAAATTGGCACGCACCGACATGCGGTTGAATTGCAATGCGGTTTCAAGCAACGCGCTCGCTTCAGCCGCATTGCCCTTGGCCGCTTCAAGCAAGGCCTGTTCGCAGTAAAAATGCGCAATCTCCGCATTCAACGGCTTGCTGGTGCTTTTCTCCAGAATCCGGGCGGCTTCAATTGCCTTGCCCCAGTCTTTTTCCTGCACATAAATTTCCAGCAGGAATTTTCTGGCTTGCGCTTGCTGCGGGGTTTCCAGCAGGCGGGTAAACACGGCTTCGGCGCGATCCAGCAAACCTGCCTTGAGATAATCCTGACCCAGCTCGCACAGTGCGCGCAAGCGCTTCTCTTCTGCCAGGCCTTCACGCTCCAGCAAATGCTCGTGCATGCGAATGGCGCGATCCAGCTCGCCGCGCCGCCGGAACAAGCCGCCCAAGGCAAAGTGCAAATCGATGGTTTCGGGTTCCAGCTTGACCACTTCCAGAAACGCTTCGATGGCCTTGTCCGGCTCTTCGTTAAGCAGGAAATTCAAGCCTCTAAAATACGAATTCGGCAGTGTGCGCGACTCGGTCACCACCTGCCGGATATCGATCCGCGCCGCAAGCCAGCCCAGCGCAAAGAAAAGCGGAAATGCCAGTAGCCACCAGAATTCAAATTCCATACGTTATTGATTCGGCCAGATGGGGTGTGAAGTGGCGTTGAGGTTCAATTTCCCGGCACTGTTTGTGACAGCTTGGGAGGCCGAATCAATAACCATCAAAAACAGCGTTCTATTGAAACGGCTCAACGAACCGTTCAATACAGGACAACACGAAAAATACACGACTGATCCAAACATGATCTGGCCGTCTCAATAGGTGTTGATCATGTCGGTTGCGATAGTCTGTGGCTCTACAGCGCGTACGCC
>JAYVLR010000350.1:0-7061 GCA_043759395.1 Thiobacillaceae bacterium | reverse complement strand
AGCAGGCGATTATTGAGACGGCTCCCTGCCATTAATCGAAGGGGTGGCTGGTTGTATGTTTGCAAATTTGTTTCAAACTGTTTAATGGCCGTCTCAATAACGGCATTGACAGGTGTTGCGCCCTTTGCTGGCGCAGCCGCTGGTCGTACCGGGTGCGATGCATTAGAATCACCGGGTTTATTTGCTCATCAGGCTGCGTTCTGCGGCTGTCTAAAGAAATATGGGTCTTAGCATCAACATCCGGGGAAGTCTGGTCGCCATCGTTACGCCGATGCACGAGGACGGCAGTCTCGACCTGAGCGGTTTAAAAAAACTGGTGGAATGGCACATCGCCGAGGGCACGGACGGGATTGTGGTGGTGGGTACCACGGGCGAGTCGCCTACGGTGGGGTTCGACGAACACTGCGCGCTGATCCGGGCGACGGTCGAGCAGGCCGCCGGGCGGGTGCCGGTGATCGCCGGAACTGGCGCGAATTCCACCACTGAGGCCATCGAGCTGACGCAATGCGCGAAGGCATCGGGTGCGGTGGCGGGGCTGTCGGTGGTGCCGTACTACAACAAGCCAACGCAGGAAGGTTTGTACCAGCATTACAAGGCGATTGCCGAAGCGGTCGATTTGCCGCTGATTCTGTATAACGTGCCGGGCCGTACGGTGGCCGACATGAGCAATGACACCGCGCTGCGTCTGGCGCAGGTGCCGGGGATCGTCGGCACCAAGGATGCGACCGGCAATATGGAGCGGGCAACGGATCTGATCCGCCGCGCGCCTCGTGGCTTTGCGCTGTATAGCGGCGATGATGCCTCCGGCCTGCCGTTCATGCTGATGGGCGGGCATGGCGTGATTTCGGTGACGGCCAACGTTGCGCCGAAGTTGATGCACGAGATGTGCGTGGCCGCGTTTGCCGGGAACTTGCAGGCGGCGCGCGAAATCAACAACAGGCTGATGCTGCTGCACAGCAAACTGTTTGTCGAAGCAAACCCCATCCCGGTGAAATGGGCCTGTGCTGAAATGGGGTTGATCGAGCCGGGTTTGCGCTTGCCGCTGACTCACCTGTCGTCCAGCCAGCACGAGACCGTGCGCGATGCGATGCGTCACGCCGGTTTGAAAACCTCGAAGTAAGGACCTTATCTATGCGCTTGATCGCTTGTCTCGTTATCGTTTCACTCGCCCTGTCTGGCTGCGAGTTGATGGAATCCAAAAAAATTGATTACAAGTCCGCTGGCAAACTGCCCACGCTGGAAGTGCCGCCCGATCTGACTGCGCCGACGGCCGATAACCGTTACGCTATTCCCGACGCACAAGCCAGCACGGCGACGCTGTCGACGTTTAATCAGGGACGCAAAGAGGCACCGACGGGCACGCAGGTTTTGTTGCCAACACAGGACAAGGCACGGGTTGAGCGTTCGGGCTCGCAGCGCTGGCTGGTGGTGCGCGCGACGCCGGAACAGGTGTGGCCGGTAATCAAGGATTTCTGGCAGGAAAACGGATTTATCGTCAACATCGAGTCGCCCGCGACGGGCGTGATGGAAACTGACTGGGCAGAGAATCGCGCCAAAATTCCGCAGGACGGTGTGCGCAATTTGCTCGGCAAAGTGATGGATGGATTGTATTCGACCCCGGAGCGCGACAAATTCCGCACCCGCATCGAAAAGAGCGCCGATGGCAGCACGGAAATCTACATCAGCCATCGCGGCATGGTCGAGGTGTACGCGACCGAGGGCAAAGACAAAACGGTATGGCAGCCGCGCCCGGCGGATCCCGATCTGGAAGCGGAAATGCTGCGCCGGGTGATGCTGCGCATGGGCGTGGACGGTGCCCGCGCTGATACTTTGCTGGCCGACAAACAAACGCCGGAGCAGGCGCGCGTATTGAAAGATGCAAGCATGCCGACGCTGGAAATGGACGAGGGTTTTGACCGCGCCTGGCGCCGCGTAGGGCTGGCGCTGGATCGTGTCGGGTTTGCAGTTGAAGACCGTGACCGTGCCAAAGGCATCTATTACGTGCGTTATATCGACCCGCAAATTGATAACCACAGCAAGCAGGACGACGGCATCTTCGCCAAGCTGGCTTTCTGGAAAAGCAAAAAAGATAAAGTCAGCCCGGCGTTGCAAATCAACGTGAAAGAAACCGGCGAGAAAAGCCGGGTGACGGTGACGGCAGAAGGTAAGCCTGTTGATGCTGCCATCCAGAACCGGATTGTGGGTTTGCTCTACAAAGAACTCAAATAATGCGTTTTGCCAGCCTGGGTAGCGGCAGCGAAGGTAACGGGCTGGTGGTCGAGGCGGGGCGGACACGGGTGATGCTGGATTGCGGTTTTGGCCTCGCCGATACGGTCAGCCGCCTGGCGCGGCTGGGTTTGCAGCCGTCCGATCTGGCCGGGATCGTCGTCACTCACGAGCACTCCGATCATATCGGCGGGGCAGGGCGCTTTGCACGCAAGCACGCCTTGCCGGTGTGGTTGACGGCGGGCACGCTCAGCATGGCGCAGGATATGGACAAGGCCGATGTGCGCGTGATTGATAGCCACGCTTTATTTGTGCTGGACGATCTGGCCGTGCAGCCGTTTCCGGTGCCGCATGATGCGCGCGAACCGGTGCAGTTTGTGTTTGGAGACGGGAACAAAAGGCTGGGCGTGTTAACCGATGTGGGCTGCTCTACGCCGCATATCGAAGCCATGCTGGCCGAGGTGGATGCGCTGGTGTTGGAGTGCAATCACGACCGCGCCATGCTTGCTAACGGGCCTTATCCGGCCAGCCTGAAACAGCGCGTCGGCGGGCGTTTCGGCCATCTGGAAAACAGCCAGTCTGCTGAATTATTGAGCAAGCTGAAACATGATAAATTGCAGTGCGTGATGGCAGCGCATATTTCACGCAAGAACAACACGCCGGCGCTGGCACGCCGTGCGCTGGCCGAGGTTTTACAGTGTGCGGACGACGATGTCCGCGTGGCCTGCCAATCCGCAGGCTTTGACTGGATAAATTTAACTGGATAAGAATTGACTACTTTTGCAGAACTAGGCCTGGCCCCGGATATTCTTCGTGCGCTGGATGACATGGGCTACCAAAGCCCTACCCCCATTCAGGAGCAGGTCATCCCGTTGGCGCTGCAGGGCGGCGATATTCTGGGCGCGGCGCAAACCGGTACCGGCAAGACCGCAGCTTTTGCACTGCCCTTGTTGCAGCGCTTGCTGCCGTTTGCCAATACCGGCACTTCGCCCGCCAAACATCCGATCCGCGCGTTGATCCTGACGCCCACGCGCGAGCTGGCAATCCAGGTTGAAGAAAGCGTCAAGGCGTATTGCAGGCATGTGCCGCTGCGTTCGCTGGTGGTGTACGGCGGGGTCAATATCAATACGCAGATTCCCGTTCTGAAAACTGGCATCGAAATTCTGGTGGCGACGCCGGGTCGTCTGCTTGACCACGTGCAGAACAAAACGCTGAACCTGGGGCAGGTCAATACGCTGGTGCTGGACGAGGCGGATCGCATGCTTGATATGGGATTCATGCCGGACCTCAAACGCATCGTCGCCTTGCTGCCCGTGCAACGCGTGAACATGATGTTCTCGGCGACCTTCCCGGAAGAAATCCGCAAGCTGGCCGACAGCATCCTGAACAATCCGACGTTCATCGAAGTTGCTGCCAATGCTGCGGCGGTGACCGTGACGCAAGTCGTGCACCCGGTGCATCACGAGCGCAAGCGGCAGTTGCTGATCCATCTGGTCAAACATCGTGACCTGAAGCAGGTGCTGGTATTTACCGGCACCAAGCTCGGTTGCAACCGGCTGGCCAACGAACTGAACAAGGCGGGCATTCACGCCGATGCGATTCACGGCGACAAAACGCAGCAGGAGCGGATCAAGGCGCTCGACGCGTTCAAGGCCGGCACCATGCGCGTGCTGGTGGCAACCGACGTGGCGGCGCGCGGCATCGACATCGAGGCGCTGCCTTATGTGGTGAATTACGATCTGCCGCATAACCCGGAAGATTATGTTCACCGCATCGGCCGCACCGGTCGTGCCGGTGCCAGCGGTGAAGCGATTTCGCTGGTGAGCGAGTCCGAAACGCGTTATCTGAAAGACATCGAAAAGCTGCTGGGCGGTGCGATAGAGGCGCAGATGGTTCCCGGTTTTGAGCTTGGTGCGGACGACGTGCCGGCGTATCAGTCACGTGCGCCGCGCGCACCTGTCGCACCTGTTACACGTGCGCCAGCGTCGTCAAATTTGCCGGCGGTCAGTGATCAAGTTGCCTCGCCGCGACCCCCTTCAGCCCGGCCTGCCCAGGTTCGGCCAGACCCGGCGCGATCAAGTCCGGCGCGATCGGCTTCTGCGGGTTCATCCCTGTTTGACGCGCCGTATGTGCCGTCTGGCAACTCAAGCCGACCTGCTGCCGCCCTCGCACGGCGTGCGCTCAAGCCAGTCGCCGCGCTGTTTCGTGCATCGCCCAAGCCTGAGCTTGTGCCCGATGACAGCGTGGAACCCAGCACAACACCCTGATGAACTGGGAAGTGTTTACGCTTGCAGCGCTGGGCGCGCTCGGCTGGTTCTGGCTAAGCAGTATGCGGGTACGTGAACATGCCGTCGCTGCAGGACGACATGCCTGCGCCACGGCTGGCGTGCAGTTTCTTGACGATACCGTTGCGCTGACAAAAACCCGGTTGGCGCGCAATAATGATAACGGCCAGCTTCAGTTTGTCCGGCACTATCGTTTCGAGTTTTCGGACACGGGTGACAACCGTCGCCCGGGGAATATCAGCGCGCTGGGCGAACGGATTGAATCAGTAGAAATGGACGGCGACTGTTTGACCGGAAGGGCGCAAGTCATCAGCATCGACGACTAGCTCGACGACCTGTCGAGCTTTGATTTACTGCTGTTCGATCTCCAATACCGCCAGGCTGATCTGCTTGCCAACGGCAGTATCGAAACCGTGCCATTTTTTGAACGCGGCGAGTTTTTTGACCACGGCGGGTTTCATTTCGAAATCGCTTTTGCCCGCATCGTATTCGATTTTGACCGCATCAAACAGCGTCTGGTAAAAATCCCTTTGTGCGGTTAGCACTTCGCGCCCACCGGTTTTGCCGTGGCCGGGGACAATGACTTTTACTGGTATCGTCAAGGCGTGGTCAATGGCCTTGATGCTGCCGACGAAGGTTCCGTCATCCATGCGGAGCACTGCGTGATTGATCACGTTATCGCCAGTGAACAGCACGCCGTTATCGACCTCGATCATGATGTCGGTCGTGCTGTGTGCGTTTTCGGGCGCGTGAATTTTGAACCAGCGATTACCGATTTTGGAGGCCATGCCGTCGAAGGTGGCGATGGCAGGAATTGCCGCGCGGGTGCCGTCGGTATAGCCCTGCGTCAGGCGCGACATGGTGTTGATCCAACTCTGCGCCTCGCCCGCTTGCGCACGGGCGATCATATCGGGATGCGCGATCAGCACCGCTTTCGGCCATGCTTCCAGAATCGCCTGATTGCCCAGCCAGTGGTCGCCGTGGATGTGGGTGTTGTAAACCGCCGTTACCGGCAGTTGGGTCGTTTTGCGGATTTGCTGAACCACCATGCGCCCGGCTTGCACGCTGGAACCTGGATCAATCACGACGACCTGGTCGCCTGCGATGATCCAGGCGGGATTGTTTATGAAGCCCTGATTGGCACCCGAGGGCTCGCCCAAGGGTCCGTGAATCACATAGGTATCTGGCGCGACTTTTTTCGCCGGGTAGCTGCGGACGATGTCATTCGGTGCGGCGAGAACAAGTGAGCTGAACAGCGTTGCCAGGAAAAAGAGCCGGTGAGCCAGTCGCATTGGGTGTGATCCTGTCTGGAAAGTTCGCATGATAAACCTTAAGCAGGCTGTTCGTGATGGCACGAAGCGCTTACCACCATTTTTCGAAAATAATACGGCTCATCGGTACGCCTAATTCGTGCAACATGGTGCTCATATCTTCGACCATGCCTTTGGGCCCGCACAAGTAAAACAGCGTGTCGTCGGGCATGTCGAGGGCGTGCAGTTTGATCGGGTCGATACGACCGCTGAGGCCGTGCCAGTTGGAGTCTGGATGCGTGACAGTAATGCTGACCCGCAGGTTTTCGTGTGTGTGCGCGGCGGCTTCCAGTTCTTCGCGAAACAGAATCTCCCGGCTGTCCGACACGCTGTAAAGCAGGTGGGTACAAGTAGGCAGCCCCGCGTCGCGCACATGCCGAAAAATCGAGATCAGGGGCGTGACGCCTACGCCGCCGCCGATCAGCACCAGGTTATCGCTCATCTCCGGTACGTACACAAACGGCCCCTGACCCTGGGTGACTTGCAAAGTGTCGCCGGGCTTGGCCGTAGTGTGGATCCAGCGCGCCAGCGGATGCCGGGCGCTGAGCTTGATCGCAAGTTCGATCTGGCCGCGATGCAAAGGCGAATTGGTTATCGAATAGCCTGCGGTATGAGGCAGGTCATCGATGTCAAGTGTCAGCTCAACCCATTGGCCTGGCAAAAAACGGAAAGCCGGGTGGTCGATTTTCAGCGTGAGCAGGTGAATGCTGGGCGTCGCTGGCGTGACCGCCATAACCTGTGCGTTAAAAACTTGCAAAGATGCGCCTTATGTTCTTTCGAATTTTAACGACAGCGAGTTGATGCAATAGCGTTGCCCCGTGGGGGCAGGGCCGTCCGGGAATAAATGCCCGAGATGCGCGCCGCAGCTTTTGCACACCACTTCGGTGCGGCTCATGCCAAAGCTGCGATCAGTTTCTTCGTCAATCGCATCGGGGTTGGCCGGGGCATAAAAACTCGGCCAGCCCGTGCCGGAATCAAATTTTGTGGCGGATGAAAACAGCGGCTCGCCGCAGGCCGAACAGCGATATTCGCCGTGCTCGTGATGATCCCAGTAAGCTCCGCTGAACGCCCGTTCGGTGCCTTTTTCGCGACACACATGGTATTGCTCCGGCGCCAGTTCAGCGCGCCATTCGGCCTCCGTTTTTTTGATTTTTTCGCTCATGTTTGCCTCCTGCGAAATTCGGGTGTGATCGTTGTTCGGAGTGTACCGGTTAGAACCGCGCTATTGCTGCAAAACCCA
>JAYVLR010000349.1:0-2488 GCA_043759395.1 Thiobacillaceae bacterium | reverse complement strand
GTCGCAACGACGCGTCTCAACGGCAGCGCGAAAATTACTCCGCAGCGACGCCGCCTTCGTCTTCCTCGACTTCGACAAACTCTTCGCCGCTGATCATGTCCCCAATCACATGCGCACGGCCTTCCAGCACCGCATCCGCCATGCCGCGCGCATACAGACGAATGGCGCGGTTGGAGTCGTCGTTGCCCGGAATGATGTAATCCACGCCTTCCGGACTATTGTTGGTATCGACTACGCCGATCACCGGAATACCCAGCTTCTTGGCCTCGACCACGGTGCCCTTCTGGTAACCCACGTCGATGATGAAAATCGCGTCAGGCAAGCCGCCCATTTCGCGAATACCGCCCAGGCTGCGATTCAGTTTGTCAACTTCGCGCTGTACGGTCAGTGTTTCTTTCTTGGACAAGCGCCCTGCTTCAGCCAGATTGGCTTCCATGTCGTTCAAACGCTTGATCGACAGCTTGATAGTTTTGAAATTGGTCAGCATGCCGCCGAGCCAGCGCGTGTCTACGTAAGGCATCCCTGCGCGTACTGCTTCTTCGCGAACGATGTCGCGCGCCGCACGCTTGGTGCCAACGAAGAGCACGGTGCCTTTGTTTGCCGCCAGCTTGTGGGCGAACTTCATCGCATCCTGGAACATCGGCAGCGATTTTTCCAGGTTGACGATATGAATCTTGTTGCGATGACCGAAAATAAACGGGGCCATCTTGGGGTTCCAGAAGCGGGTTTGGTGACCGAAGTGAACACCGGCTTCCAGCATTTGACGCATCGTGACAGACATTTAAAACTCCTAAAGGGTTAAGCCTCCACCCGCCAGCAGCGCCGCCCATTAACCGTTCGGGGCGGCACCACCCTTTAATAGCAGGTGTGCGAATTTGCCTGAACCATTTCAGACAGCCCGCCATTGTAGTGGCTTAAGCCATTCATTTCAAGGGCATAAATCGCCCGCTGCCTGGATACACCGTGGCTGTAGGCCTGCATCCAGATTAGGTACTTGCACCCGGACCAATAATTGCCCATCCGCGCGATGTGCGGCATCATTCCGCACATTTAGGGAGGCACTGATTAATTTGATTTCGTCGTTCCCGCGCAGGCGGGAACCCAGCCAAATCAAGGCGCTGGATTTCCGCATTCGCGGGAATAAGGGCGCCATCAGCGGCCACTCGATGGGTGGCCACGGCGCGCTGATCTGCGCGCTGAAAAATCCGGGCAGGTATGCGTCAGTCTCCGCCTTCGCGCCGACTGCAACCCGATCAACAGCCCGTTGGGGAAAGGTTGTTTTGCTGCCTGTCTCGGCGAGAATCACCAAGCTTGGGAAGCCTACGACGCAACGTGCCTGATTCAAGCAGGCGCAGCCTTGCCGCCCACACTGATCGATTACGGCACCGCCGATGAATTTTTAGCCGGGCAACTTTTTCCGCAGAACCTGCAAGCCGCCTGCGCCACGCACGGCATCCCGCCCACCCTGCGAATGCAGGATGGCTACGACCATAGCTACCACTTCATCGCCACGTTTATCGGCGAACATCTGGCGTTTCATGCGCGCACACTGGCGAACTAATTCAACCAGTATGGCAGCCGCGAAATCCCCAGCATCGCCTGCGAATGCCGCCATGGCAAGCTGCATGCCTTCACCGACATGGTGTATCTGGAATCAGTCGAAACCGGCAACGAAAACCGCCTGCTCGTCACCTCGCTCACCAACCGCCTGATGCCGATGATCCGCTACGACATTGGCGATACAGGCCGCCTGCTCGACGGCGAATGCACATGCGGCCTGCCGTTTCCATTGATGGAAATGGATCTGTGCCGGCAAAATGACCTCATCCACACCCGCAGCGGAAAAACGGTTCATCCTTCCTACTTCAACCGCCTGTTGTATGGGCAGACGCGGATCAGGCAATACCAGTGGGTGCAACACGGCCTGAACCGGCTCGCGCTGAATCTGGTCGCATCACAAGCGCTAACTGCCGAGACACTATCGTCGCTGGTGGCGGACATCCGTAGGGACATCGATGCAGAGATGGTGCTGGACGTTCTTTACCTGGACGAAATCCCGCGCACCGTGTCAGGCAAGCATCGATTTGTGATTGGGATGGTGTAACGAACCTGAACCGTGCCGGTTTATTTACGATGCCTCCGGCGGGCGAAAAAATCACCCTCAATGTTTCCGCCATCAGCGGAATGGCTCACGTGCAAAAAAAGCCCCTCCGAACCGGAAGGGCTTTAATTTACAGCACAGGGAATTTACTTGCCGGATACGCCCAAAGCCCTGACCGTTTCCATGGTGAGGTAACCATCCTGCGATAAACCCTTCGCTTTTTGGTATGCCGAAATCGCGTTCATGGTCTGGGGATCCAATGAGCCGCCCGAACCGGTGTTATAGCCAGCAGCCTGCAAGGCACTCTGGATTTCAGAAATCTTTGCCGGGGTGGCATTGACTTCGCACAGAATTTGGGACCAGTGTTGATCGCCAGCGCTAACTAGA
>JAYVLR010000348.1:0-2490 GCA_043759395.1 Thiobacillaceae bacterium | reverse complement strand
TATGACGATTTACAATTTCAGCGCCGGGCCTGCGGTGCTGCCGAAAGAAGTCTTGCAGCAAGTGCAGGACGAGTTGATGGAATGGCACGGCAGCGGCATGTCGGTGATGGAAATGTCGCATCGCGGCAAGGAATTCATGGGCATTGCAGCCGAGGCAGAAGCCGACCTGCGCGAAATTATGGGCATACCCGCCAACTACAAGGTGCTGTTTCTGCAAGGCGGGGCATCGACCCAGTTTTCGATGATTCCGATGAATCTGTTGCGCGGCAAAGCCGGTGCGGATTATCTGAATACCGGAGAATGGTCAAAAAAAGCCATAAAGGAAGCCAAAAAATATTGCAGCGTGAATATCGTCGCGTCGAGCGAGGATAAAAATTTCAGTTATGCGCCGCCGCAATCCGCATGGAAATTGGATCCCGATGCAGCTTACGTGCATTACACCTCGAATGAAACCATCGGCGGCGTGGAGATGTTCTGGACGCCGGAGACCGGAGCCGTGCCGCTGGTCGCGGACATGTCTTCGCATATTCTGTCGCGGCCTGTCGACGTGTCAAAATTCGCTTTGATTTACGCCGGTGCGCAAAAAAATATCGGCCCTGCCGGCCTGACCATTGTGATTGTGCGCGACGACTTGATCGGACAAACCGCAGTTGGTACGCCGACGATGATGGATTACAAAACGCACGCCGAGAATGAATCGATGTACAACACGCCGCCGACGTTTGCGATGTATGTAGCGGGTCTTGTATTCAAATGGATCAAGTCGCGCGGCGGTCTGGTCGCGATGGAGAAATACAACACTGACAAGGCGGGTCTGCTATACGACTGCCTCGATGCAAGCAGCCTGTACACCTGCCCCACTGCGCGTGAAAACCGCTCGCGCATGAACGTGCCGTTTACATTGAAAGATGCAGCGCTGGACGAAGAATTCCTGAAGGGCGCAAAGGCACGTGGCCTGCTGCAGCTGAAAGGCCACCGTTCGGTGGGCGGCATGCGTGCGTCGATTTACAACGCGATGCCCATCGAAGGCGTGCGGGCTCTCGTGGATTACCTGCAAGCGTTTGAGAAAGACCACGCTTAATCATGGGACGCGCCCGTAAAGTCCTCACACTGAACGCCATTTCTGCCCGCGGCCTCGCGCGTCTACCGCAAAGCTACATCGTCGGCGGCGATGTGGTCGAGCCTGATGCGGTCTTGGTGCGCTCTGCGAACATGCATGAAATGGATATCCCTGCCTCGGTGCGCGCAATAGGAAGAGCGGGTGCAGGCACCAATAATATCCCGGTAAAAAAACTTTCCGAGCGTGGGGTACCGGTATTCAATGCACCGGGCGCGAATGCGAACGCGGTCAAGGAACTGGTGATCGCCGGCATGCTGATGGGCGCGCGGAACCTGATTCCGGCGGTCAAATTCGTCGAAGGCTTGTCGGGCAGCGACGAGGAAATGCACAAGGCCACCGAAGCCGGTAAAAAGAATTTTGCCGGTATGGAATTGCCCGGGCGCACATTGGGCGTCATCGGCCTCGGCGCGATTGGCTCCTACATTGCCGAAGCGGCCATCGGTCTGGGTATGAAGGTGGTCGGCTTCGACCCCGCAATCACTGTCGATGCGGCGTGGCGTTTGCCCTCGCAGGTCAAGAAAGCGGAAAACGTCGAAGACGTGCTGCGCCTTGCCGATTTTGTTTCGCTGCACGTGCCGCTTTTGGATAGCACCCGCAACCTGATCAATGCGCAGCGTATTGGCGTCATGCGCGCCGGCAGTGTGTTGCTGAATTTTGCACGCGAAGGCGTAGTCGATAATGCCGCCGTGATTGAGGCGCTCAATGCCAAAAAACTGTGCGCCTACATCTGTGACTTCCCGGCGAATGCGCTGAAGGGGCACCCCCAAGTCGTAGCGTTGCCACATCTGGGCGCGTCGACTGAAGAAGCCGAAGAGAACTGCGCGGTGATGGTGGCCGAGCAGTTGGCCGATTATCTGGAACACGGCAACGTGCTGAATTCGGTCAACTTTCCCAACGTCAGCATGGCGCGCGAATCCACTTTCCGCATTGCGATTGCCAACGCCAACGTGCCAAACATGGTCGGGCAGATTTCATCTGTGCTGGCGGCTGCCGGTTTGAATATCCACAATATGCTGAACAAATCCAAAGGCGACATCGCCTATACGCTGGTGGACGTGGACAGCGTGGTGAATGATGCGGTGTTAGCGCAGCTCGCCGTGATCAGCGGGGTGTTGTCGGTACAGTATCTGCCGGCGGAGTTAACCTAGAACCGCAGTTGACCGCTTGCAATCGCAGGGAGCATCACATGAACATTAAGATTTCTATTCGCGACCACTTTCGCTGTATGGGTGAGAGCGCTACGAGTCCGATTGAACCGCGCTGCGGCACGCTGGCTGTGTTGCACCCGCAAGGAGTACGCCGGATTCGTAAGCCGCTTAAAGCGGCAACGATTCCGCTGTTCCTCGTTGCTGGCAGGAGCCAGCCGCCTC
>JAYVLR010000347.1:0-3014 GCA_043759395.1 Thiobacillaceae bacterium | reverse complement strand
ATAGAGCGCCCGCCCCGCCACGGTCAGCAGCAAATGGCGCATCTTCTCCACCTCTGTGGCATCTGCCGATAGCGGCGGCGGTTAGGTGAATCGCGCCATCGGGTCGGGGTGGTGTTCCTCGCGCTTCACCGCGATCAGAGGGGTGATGCGCTGTTCGCCACAGGCATTTGTGGATGGTTGTTAGAACCCGCGTAAATATGGCGGCATGGGTAAATTTCTGTGTTGCCGCATGCTGATAGCCGCTTTTGGTGAATCGGTTTTGTTTGGGAGGGAAGGCTGCGGAAAGATGAACTAGCGCAGTCAAGGAAGATACGGTAGAAAGGCTGCTGCCAAAGGAAAGAGCAGGCGCGACACCGGCCCAAACTACCAGGTTCCAACCGATGCCGCGCCCCGTTTCCCAGACGGGCTACGTTGCGTGGAAAGTATTTCACGAATTGCCTGATTCTGTCGAGTCCCTATCGGCTTTTTATTGCCGATGGAACCGCACACACGACACTATCTTTGCGCCCGCTGTCGCGCGGCGGTACTTATCTGCAGCCTCTGTGACCGTGGTCAGCGCTACTGCTCGGGCGACTGTGCGCAACTGGCTCGCACCCATTCCGTCAAAGCTGCGGGACAACGCTATCAGGAGAGTCTTCCTGGCCGTTACAAACACGCGGCCCGCCAGCACCGCTACCGTACACGGCAAGCAATAGTGACGCATCAGGGTTCCCCACCCCAGCCCCCCAGTGATTTACTGCAAGCCATCCCGACGTTGTGTGTGGAAATCACCTCGCCGTTGGCTTGGCACTGCCATTTCTGTGGTCAGCTTCAAGCCCAATTCGTGCGCAATGATTTCCTCCGATGCCGGATACGTCGCCCTTTACGTTTATCTGATCGGAAAGCACCACTTTATGAGCATGATCCCTGAACTGGAAGCACAGATACTGCGGTACTACCATGTCGAGAAGTGGCGCGTCGGCACCATTGCCCGACAGTTGCACATCCATCACGGCAGCGTCGAGCGTGTCCTGCGGCAGGCAGGTTTGCCGCGCATCGGCGCTGTTCATCCTTCGTGTATTGACCCCTATCTCCCCTTCATCCGGCAGACCTTGGAGAAATTCCCCTCTCTGACTGCCAGCCGTCTTTACGTCATGGTCAAAGAGCGCGGCTACGCGGGTGGCCCAGACCACTTCCGCCATCTCATCAGCCACCACCGGCCTCGCCCGTTGCCGGAAGCTTACCTGCGCCTTGTCACCTTGCCGGGTGAGCAGTGCCAGACTGACTGGGCGCACTTCTCTCACCTCAATATCGGTCGGGCACGGCGTCCGCTGATGGCCTTCGTCATGGTGCTATCGTGGTCACGGCGCATCTATCTGCGCTTCTTCCTCGATGCCCGGATGGAGAATTTTTTACGCGGACACGTCGCCGCCTTCGAGGCTTGGGGCGGACTGCCGAGGGTCAATCTTTACGACAACCTCAAGAGCGCCGTGCTCGAACGCCAGGGGGATGCCATCCGTTTCCATCCCACCCTTCTGGATTTCGCCGGCCACTACCGCTTCGAGCCCAGACCGGTGGCGGTGGCCAGAGGGAATGAGAAGGGGCGTGTCGAAAGAGCCATCCGCTATATCCGCGAAAGTTTCTTCGCGGCACGCGCCTTCGCCGATCTGGCCGACCTCAACCGACAGGCCGAAGCGTGGTGTCTGGGTCAGGCGGACGACCGCCTCTGCCCGCAAGACAAGACGCTTACCGTGAGGGAAGCCTTTGCGCAGGAGCAACCCCGTTTGCTCGTCTTGCCTGCCAACCCCTATGTCACGCACGAGCGTGTTGAGGTTTCGGTGGGCAAGACACCCTATGTGCGCTTTGACCTGAACGACTACTCGGTGCCTCACACGCAGGTGCGCAAAATGCTCACCGTGGTGGCAGACCCTGATCGGGTCAGGGTTCTCGATGGGCAGGAGGTCGCAGCATCGCATCCGCGCAGCTATGACAAGGGAGCGCAGATCGAGGATCCAGCCCATATCGCTGAGCTGGTTGAACGCAAGGCACAGGCGCACGCACAGCGGGGCATGAGCCGATTGCGGCATTACACCTGAACGGTGTGGTGGCACATTGGCCGGAGATCGCAACAGCCGATTGGGTTGCAAAACTGGTGGGATGGGAGGAAGAAGAGCGAACCCGACGCAGCCTGGAGAGGCGGCTGAAGGATGCCCGCATCGGTCGCTTCAAACCGCTGGCGGACTTCGACTGGAAGTGGCCGACGCGTTGTGATCGTGGCGCAATCGAGGGATTGATGTCGCTCGAATTCATCGGGGAAAAAGCCAATGTCGTGCTGGTCGGTCCCAATGGAATTGGAAAGTCGATGCTGGTCAGAAATGTGGCTCATCAGGCGCTGATACTTGGGCATACGGTGCGATTCACCACCGCCGGTGAATTGCTGGGGGACTTGGCTGCGCTGGATAGCGATGCTGCCTTGCGCAGACGCTTGCGTCACTACGCTGCCCCGGATTTGTTGGTCATCGACGAGATCGGATACCTCTCCTATTCGAACCGCCATGCAGATTTGTTGTTCGAATTGGTGAGCAGGCGTTATGAGTCGAAGAGCACCGTGGTGACGACAAACAAGGCGTTCTCGGAATGGTCTGAGGTATTTCCCAATGCGGCCTGCGTGGTATCGCTGGTAGATCGCCTGATCCATCACTCGGAGGTGATTTCACTTGATGGAGAATCCTACCGTTTGAAAGAAGCGAAGGAGCGTTCCGAGCAACGCGGAAAGCAACCGCGAAAGGGAAAGTCATGAAGCCATGGCTCTTGCCGTCAGGGTCGCCGTGCGAAATTCCATTTATCATCCATGATGACTGGTCGCCGGAGCAAGCCATGGCGGTTGTCGAATTGCTCGATGATCTGCGTGATGCAATTTATAATCGCTACCAGTTTCAGTTGCAAAAGCTTCATTACGAACTATACGGCCCGGAAGCATCATCGAATTTCGAGAACATCAACGAAACAGATCCACCGTTCTAATTCTTCGGCAT
>JAYVLR010000346.1:0-5199 GCA_043759395.1 Thiobacillaceae bacterium | reverse complement strand
CCCTTATTTCATGCGCCCTGCAGCCCGATACCAACAGAACCGTTACACCCCAACCAGATAACCAATTGATTTTGTTTGATTTTTAACCGGACACTACTGCATTGGAATACCGCATGAACGCTGAATTTTTTCTTTCTAAACGAACTCACCATAGGGGTGAGAGCGCTACGCAGCCGCCGGCACGCCCAGTCAAGCGTCTGGCTTTGTACCCGCAAGGGGTAGGCCGGATTCGTAAAGCCGCTAAAGCGGCAACGACTCCGCTCTCGCTCTTCCTTGCCTGCCCCGGCAGGCTGCGTCGTCGCCTCGCACCAGCTACCCGCCTGAACGCACCATCGGCCGCGTCCAACTACGGTTTCCAGGTTGAACCATGAGCCTTGCCCTTCAAGCCTGTGGCGACCTGTTCAAGCGTTTACGCCCACGCATTCCGTCTTGCCTGGTCGCGTCGAGCCGAGCTGGATGCCGTGCCGCGCCAGTCGCACGAAGCACAGTTCCTGCCCGCCGCGCTCGCCTTGCAGGAAACCCCGATCTCGCCTGCACCGCGTGTGGCGATGTGGCTTCTGATCCTCTTTGCCTTCATTGCACTGGTGTGGACGGTTTTTGGCCGGATCGACGTGGTCGCCACCGCGAACGGCAAGGTCGTGCCCAATGATCGCATCAAGACCATCCAGCCGATGGAAACCGCCACGGTCAAGGCCATCCATGTCAGAGACGGGCAAGCCGTCAAGGCGGGCGAAATATTGATTGAACTGGATGCGACCGTTGCCAATGCCGACATCCATCACCTGGAAAACGACCTGCACCATGCGCAACTGCTGGCGGCGCGGGATAAGGCTTTTCTGCAAGCCATGCAGGGCAGAAAGCCTGTGTTGTCTTTGCCCTCTGGCATCCTGGCCAACCGCCTTGCCGGCGAACAGCGCCTTCTGGACAGCGAATGGCTGGAATACCGCAGCAAGCTGGAACGCCTGGATGCGGATAAAGCCAGCCGCGCCGCCAGTCTGCGCACCACCTAGACCATGGTAGACCAGCTGGCGCATACCGCCCCCATCGCCCGGCAACGTGCCGAGGATTACAAAAACCTGCTGGCGCAGAATTTTGTCTCCAGGCATGGCTACATGGAGCGTGAACAGGCGCAACTCGAACAGGAAGGCGGACTGGCTACCCAGACCGGGAAGCTACAGGAAATCCGCGCCTCCATGCGCGAAGTGGACACGCAGAAAGCCGCGTTGAGCGCCGAAACCCGGCGCACTATCCTGAGTCGCCTGGTCGAGAGTGAACAAAAAATCGCCGCAGCCACCCAGGACATCATCAAGGCACGTCAGCGCGGCCAGTTATTGAAGCTGGCCGCCCCGGTCGACGGAACCGTGCAGCAGCTTGCCGTACACACGGTAGGCGGAGTCGTCACCCCGGCGCAGCCCCTGATGATCATCGTGCCGCGCGACAACACCCTGGAAGTTGAGGCCTTTGTGGAAAACAAGGACATTGGCTTCGTCAGAGCCGGACAAGAAGCCGAAGTCAAGATCGAGACCTTCCAGTACACCAAATACGGCACGATTCACGCAAAAGTCGTCTCGGTCTCGCACGATGCGATCAATGACGAGAAGCGCGGGCTGATTTACTCCGCACGGGTCAAGATGGATCGCTCGACAATCAACGTAGACGGGAGTGAAGTCAACCTCAGTCCCGGCATGGCCGTGTCCGCCGAAGTGAAGACCGGCAAGCGGCGTGTGATCGAGTATTTCCTCAGCCCGCTGATGCAGTATGGGCATGAGAGTTTGAGAGAGCGGTGAGCTTGAGTGCTGGCGTGACCGGGCGGCACTGGCTGCCGGAGAGCACTTTGTTGGCTGCCGGTTTTGTCGAAGCCAGTTTTGTTGAATACAGTGAAGCCGGGTAAAATGGCGCGTTTTTCTCAATCCTATAGCTCCAAGCAGGACTCGTAATTATGAAAATTGCACAAGAACTCCGCGCCGGTAACGTCATCATGATTGGTAAAGAACCGATGGTGATCCTGAAAGCCGAATTCAGTAAATCTGGACGCAACGCGTCGGTCGTCAAGGTAAAGGCCAAAAATCTGCTGAATGGTTCGGCGCTGGAAAGCGTCTATCGCGCCGACGACAAGTTCGAAACCGTGTCGCTGGATCGCAAGGAGTGTACCTATTCCTACTTTGCCGATCCGCTGTATGTGTTTATGGACGGTGACTTTAACCAGTATGAAATCGAAGCCGACAACCTCGGCGATGCACTGTCCTATCTGGACGACGGCATGCCGGTCGAAGTCGTATTTTATGACGGCAAAGCGATTTCGGTTGAGCTGCCCACCATCGTGGTGCGTGAAGTAGAATATACCGAGCCCGCAGTGCGCGGCGATACCTCGGGCAAGATCATGAAGCCTGCCCGCATCAAGCCCACCGGCCATGAAGTGCTGGTGCCGGCCTTTATCGTGATCGGCGAAATGATCGAAATTGATACGCGCACGGGCGAATGCCGGGGTCGTGCCAAAGGCTGATCCGGGTTTATTCCGGAAATGAAAAACGGGTAGCTCAGGCTACCCGTTTTTGTTTGTGAACGGTAGGTGCGACGGCGTAAAATGCCTGCTGACTCCAGAGTAATTCCAATGACTGATCCCCGTTTCATCCACCTGCGCCTGCATACCGAGTACTCGATCGTCGATGGTCTGGTACGCGTGGATGGTGCGGTGGCACGTGCCCATGAATGCGCGATGCCTGCATTGGGGGTGTCGGATCTGTCCAATGTTTTTTCCTGGGTAAAGTTCTATCGTGCTGCGCGCGGTGCAGGGGTCAAGCCAGTATTTGGCTGCGATGTATGGATGGCCAATCCGCTTGACCGGAATCGGCCTTCACGCTTGCTGCTATTGGTGCAACATCGCGAAGGCTACCGCCGTTTGTGCGAATTGCTGACGCGTGCGTATCAAGAAAATATCTATCGCGGTCGTGCCGAGATCGACCCCGAATGGCTGCGCGCGGGCAGCGAGGGTTTGCTGGCTTTATCCGGCGGCGATTTCGGCAATATCACGCAAGCTTTGCTCGACGACAAACCGGATGCCGCCCTGCGTGCCGCGACCGGTTGGGTGGCGTTGTTTCCTGGGCGTTTCTATCTGGAGTTGCAGCGCTTTGGCCAGCCGCACGCCGAGCGTGTGATCGATGGGCTGCTTACTATCGGTGGGGCGTTGCAGTTGCCGTCTGTCGCCACGCATCCTGTCCAGTTTGTGTCGCCCGATGATTTCAAGGCGCACGAAGCGCGGGTGTGTATTGCCGAGGGCATGATGCTGGGCGATCCGCGTCGCCCGCGCCCCTATACCGGCGAACAGTATTTCAAGTCCCAGGATGAGATGGCGGCGCTGTTTGCCGATTTGCCAGAGGCTTTGCAAAACAGCGTGGAAATCGCCAAACGCTGCAATCTCACGCTGGAGCTTGGCAAGAGCAAACTGCCGGATTTTCCGACGCCGGAAGGCATGAGCATTGACGACTACATGCGCAGCCGTTCCTACGAGGGACTGGATCAGCGCATGGCAGCGCTCTACCCTGATGCCGATACGCGCGCCGCCAAACTGCCGGAATACACGGCGCGACTGGAATTTGAGCTTGGCACGATTATCCAGATGGGCTTCCCCGGTTATTTTCTGATCGTGGCCGATTTCATCACCTGGGCAAAGAGCAATGGCGTGCCGGTGGGGCCGGGGCGCGGCTCGGGTGCGGGTTCGCTGGTGGCGTACAGCCTGGGCATTACCGATCTGGATCCGCTTGAATACGATTTGCTGTTCGAGCGTTTTCTGAATCCTGAACGCGTCTCGATGCCTGATTTCGATATCGATTTTTGCCAGGACGGACGTGATCGGGTGATCGATTATGTGAAACAGCGTTATGGCGCGGAGTCGGTGTCGCAGATTGCAACTTTTGGCACGATGGCGGCCAAGGCGGTGCTGCGTGATGTGGGCCGCGTGCTCGATTTGCCGTACAACTTTGTCGATAAATTCGTCAAGCTGATCCCGAATGAACTGGGTATTTCACTGGAAGACGCACGCAAAAAAGAACCGCAGATCGACGAGCGCGCCCGTGCCGAAGAAGAACTCGCCGAGTTGCTGCCGCTGGCCGAGCGCCTCGAAGGCATCAGCCGGAATGTGGGCATGCACGCAGGCGGCGTACTGATTGCGCCGGGCAAACTGACCGACTTTTGTCCCTTGTATCGCGCTGAAGGTTCGGACTCGGCGGTGTCGCAATTCGACAAGGACGACGTCGAGGCGATCGGGCTGGTCAAGTTCGACTTTCTGGGTTTGCGCACGTTGACGATTCTGGCCGAAGCGGTGCGCTTTGTGCAGCGCCAGCCGGGGCGCGAAACCTTCCGGCTGGAAGACCTGAAGCTGGATGATCCCGCCGTCTACAAGCTGTTCGCCGACGGCAATACCACGGCAGTGTTCCAGTCTGAATCGCGTTCCGCCAAAGACCTGGAAAAAAAGCTCAAGGGCGATTGCTTCGAAGACATCATCGCGCTGATGGCGTTAAACCGCCCCGGCCCGCTCGGCTCCGGCATGGTGGACGATTTTATTGCGCGTAAACAGGGCAAGCAAAAACCGGAGTATTTCCACGTCGATTTAGAGCCGGTGCTGAAATCGACTTACGGCATCATCGTTTACCAGGAACAGGTGATGCTGGTGGCGCAGATTCTGGCAGGTTACAGCCTCGGCGGTGCCGACCTGCTGCGGCGTGCGATGGGCAAGAAAAAAGCTGAAGAGATGGCGCAGCAACGGGCAATTTTTCTGGAAGGTGCAGCCAAGCGCGGCGTTGATACCAAGATCGCCGAACGCCTGTTCGACCTGATGGAAAAGTTTGCCGAGTATGGCTTTAACAAATCGCACTCGGCAGCGTATGCGCTGATCGCCTACCACACGGCCTGGCTGAAGGCGTATTACCCGGCAGAATTCATGGCGGCCACGATGTCGTCGGAGATGTCCGATACCGACAAAGTGCGGATTTTTAACGAAGACTGCCGCGATAACGGGTTGGAGATGTTGCCGCCTGATGTCAATCTGTCCGGCTACCGGTTCGAGCCCGTGAGCGCCGTGCAGATTCGTTATGGGCTGGGTGCGATCAAGGGCAGCGGCGAGGCGGCGATAGGCGCGATTGTGGCGGAGCGTGAGCAGCATGGCTCTTACAAGGGCTTGTTCGATCTGGTGCGGCGCGTGGA
>JAYVLR010000345.1:0-2845 GCA_043759395.1 Thiobacillaceae bacterium | reverse complement strand
ACCAAACGCACGCGCTGCCCCGGCGAAATTTTATGCACCCCCGCCGTTACCACCCATTCACCCGCCCGCAAGCCGGAAACAATCGCCGCCCGTTCGCCGATCAGCGCACCCAACCGAACCGCACGCGCCGCCACCTGCCCCGTTTTCGGATCGACCACCCACACCTGCGGATGGCCGTTTACCTCGAACAAGGCCGCCTGCGCGACCGATAAATTTTCCACTGCATTGGTAGCGACATCCACGGTAGCCGTCATGCCCAGCTTGACATCGTCATCGGGCTTCTGAAACGAGATTCGTGCGCTGTACGTGCGGGTTGCCGCATCGGCAACGGGAGACAGTTCGCGCAGTTTTCCTGCGTAGACTTTCCCTTGTGCCGACCACAGCCGGATGGCCAGGATTTTGGCCAGGCGCACGCGATCCAGCTCGTTTTCCGGCACATTGATCGCCGCTTCCATCTCGCCGGTGCGCGCCACTTGCGCCACCGCCTGCCCGGCCGCCACCACCTGCC
Organism: Thiobacillaceae bacterium; assembly: GCA_043759395.1. Lineage (GTDB taxonomy): Bacteria > Pseudomonadota > Gammaproteobacteria > Burkholderiales > Thiobacillaceae > Thiobacillus. Next base: position 2,337 of record JAYVLR010000345.1, on the reverse strand, counting down.
CGGGTTCGGCGTTGACGCGCGTAATCACGCCCGCATGCGGCGCATTCAAACGCGTGTATTCGCGCTGATTGCCTTGTCGCGTCGCATCAGCGCCCACCTGCCTGACTTTGGCTGCGGCAGAGTCCGCCGCCGTGCGCCGCCGGTCAAGCTCAGCCTGGGAAATAAAGTTCTGCGTCCGCAGCTCGGTATAACGCTTCAAATCCTGCTGCGCCAGGAGTGCTTCGGCACGCGCCGCAGCCAGCTGGGAATTAGCCGCACTTGCTGCCAGCGCGTAATCCTGCGGGTCGACCGTAGCAATCAACTGCCCGGCTTTCACCTGAGTACCGACTTCCACTTGCCGCGCGGTAATTTTTCCGCCCACGCGAAACGCCAGATCGGTCTGGAAACGCGCACGCACTTCACCGGAATAACTGTTGACCGAAGATACCTCGTGCGCCCCCACTTGCTCGGCGCGCACCGGGCGAATATCTTGCGGCACAGGCGCAGGCGTTTTTTTGTCGCAGCCCGATAGCGTAACGAGGAAAAAACCCGACAACAGGATTAGGGCGAGCGATTTTATTTTCATCGGGATATTATCCGGATTCCCCCTGCCCATGTCTTCTGTTTCAATGCCACTCGACGCGCCCCTTCCCGTCACGCTGCTCACCGGTTTTCTCGGCAGCGGCAAAACCACGGTTTTAAACCACCTGGTGCGCAATCTGCCGCGCACCGCCATTTTGATGAACGAGTTTGGCGAGGTGGCGCTGGATCATCAACTGCTGGAAAAAATGGACGGCCCGATGGCGCTGCTGTCGGGCGGCTGCGTGTGCTGCACGATTTCCGGCAGCCTGTCGCCGACGCTGAAAAACCTGTGGATGGCACGTAACAACGGCGATATTCCGAAGTTTGAGCGGGTGATAATCGAGACCACCGGCATCGCCGACCCGACACCGGTGCTGGACAACCTGCTGCACGACCGCTGGGTCAATGCGCGCTTTCGTCTGGACGGCGCGGTGACGACGGTGGATGCGGTGCTGGGCGAGCAGCAACTCGACAGCTATTTCGAGGCGATAAAGCAGGTTGCCGTCGCGGACAAACTGTTGCTGACTAAAACCGACCTTGCCTCAGCTGAACAGATCGCCGCGCTCAAAACCCGTCTCGTCGAACTCAATCCGGCGGCGGATATCCTGACCGTCCAGAACGGCGTCTTCGACCCGGCGGTGATTCAAAACCTTGGTTTGTGGAACGCGCAAACCAAGTCGATTGAAGTGACGCGTTGGCTCAAAGAGCAACGCTATCAACCTGCCTCACGCGGCGCGCTGGGTGCCAAACCGGCACCGCAAAGCGACGGCCACGACCAGCGCATCCGTGCGTTTTCCGTCGTGATCGACGCACCGATTGATCGCCACGGCCTGTATGCCGCGCTTCAGATGCTGACTTCGTTTCGCTCAGAGTACCTGCTGCGCTTCAAGGCGATTGTAAATCTGCAAGACGCGCCAACACCGATTGTGCTGCATGGCGTGCAACATGTGCTGTACCCCGAAGTCAGTCTCGAAGCCTGGCCCGACGACGATCATCGCAGCCGTTTTGTGTTCATCGTGCGCGATCTGGAACCTGAGTTTGTCGCCCGCCTGCTGGATGATTTTACGAAAGCTGCGGGTGGCGTGGCACCTCCCGCATGAACCGCGCGCAAAAGCTCCTCATCGCAGCCATTCGCGGCTATCAACTCATGCTCTCGCCATGGCTCGGGCGGCAGTGCCGTTACCTGCCAACGTGCTCGGAATACGGCACCGAGGCCATCATAAAACACGGCGCGCTGAAAGGTGGCTGGCTGGCGGTCAAGCGTATCGCCCGCTGCCGTCCCGGCTGTGCGCATGGCTACGATCCGGTGCCGCCAGCGGATTGATCTGCTGACCCGTTTGCGTTTACGATAGCCCTCATGTTGCGTCGCTGGCTCACCCCCTGGCTGTTCGCGCTGACCCTGCTGTTGGGTCAGATGGGCGCGCTCGCGCACGCCGCCAGCCATTTATCCAGGCCCGATTCCGGACTGCCGGATCATGTCTGCGAACTATGCCTGGCGCAAGCCAATCTGGGCAGTGCCGCCGCTTCGATGCCGCTCCCGGTCATCATTCCCGATGCCGTTTTCCATCGGCATCTCCTGGTCGCTGACTACGCCCCCAGCGCCCGTCCCCCTGTTGCGCGCGCCCGCGCGCCGCCTGCCGCTGTTTAAAGCCTGCTGTCGATTGTGTTGGCGCTTGCGTTGGCACACCCATTTACTTTGAACACGGAGCATCACCATGTTACGACCCACCCTGCTGGCGGCAGCGCTTGCTGTCGCCTTTCCGGCTTATGCCGATG
>JAYVLR010000344.1:0-7869 GCA_043759395.1 Thiobacillaceae bacterium | reverse complement strand
ATGATGGTGCCAATGAATAGCATGATGCACCCTGGCACGATGATGCCCATGGGACAAATGAACAACCCGAATGCCATGATGCAGCCCATGGGCAACATGATGATGGTGCCGATGCAGCCGATGCCAATGGGGCAGATGGCCAATCCGAACACCATGATGCAGCCTATGACCAGCACGATGATGGTTCCCATGCAAATGATGCCGGGGGGACAAATGGGTCAGATGGTCAACCCGGCAGGCATGATGCAGCCGATGGGGCAAATGAATCAGATGGGTCAGATGACCAATCCGAACGCCATCATGCAGCCCATGGGCAACCTGATGATGATGGTGCCGATGCAGATGATGCCGGCCCTGCCCGCCAATCCTGCGGCTACGGTTACGCCTGCGCCCGCACCGGCAAAATAAACGATAGGCCTGGCTTCGATACCGAAGCCAGGCGTCGTACTGCGGGGCTGACTCGCACCAAGACGCTGCACAGCATACTGGAGCCCGCCTTGATTAACAAAAAGCTTGTTTTGTACGCGCTCGGCGGACTATCTGCCTTATTCATCGGCGCATGGGCCGCAACCCGGTTTTACGCCCCTGCAACCACCCAGACGCAAGCCCCTCCTGATTTATGGGCAAGCAGCCTGCCCGACCGCCACGGGCACAATCAGGCACTCTCGCAATGGCGTGGAAAAACACTGGTAATCAATTTCTGGGCGACATGGTGTCCGCCGTGTCGCGAAGAAATCCCCGACTTCATCGCGCTGCGTGCGAAATACGCTCCCCGAAACGTCGAATTTATCGGCATTGCGATTGATACCGCCGCACCCGTTGCCGACTACGCGAATGAAATGCATATGACCTATCCAGTCCTGATTGGCGAGAGCTCGGCGCACGCGCTTGCGCGGCACTTAGGCAATCCGGCCGGGGGACTGCCCTTTACCGTCGTTGTCGATCCTGCTGGCAAAATCGTGCTGCGACACCTGGGCCGCTTGTCACGCGCACAACTGGATGCGACACTGGCGCAAACGGCTGCACGCCGAATTGCCTCACAGCAGGGAACTTCCGTCAATATCTAGACAATCCACCATTATTTGCGGCAAACTTGCAGACATGACGACAAAGAAGCCTGGCCGATCCGCGACCAAAACCAGCGTCAACCTGCATCCTGCAGTGCTGGTACTGCACGGCCCCAATCTGAATATGCTGGGCAATCGTGAACCCGCGCACTATGGGCTGGCGACGCTCGATGAGATCAACCAGGCGCTTGGCCGTCGCGGCGACGAAGCGGGCGTACGCATCGAAACTTTCCAGCACAATCACGAAGGCGCACTGGTCGATCGCATTCACCAGGCGCGGCGCGACCATATCGATTTCATCCTCATCAATCCGGCGGCCTATACCCACACCAGCGTAGCCATCCGCGACGCATTGGCGGCGGTTGCCATCCCCTTCGTCGAAGTGCATCTTTCCAATATTTACGCGCGCGAAGCCTTTCGCCACCACTCGTATCTATCCGACCTGGCGGTTGGTGTGGTGTCAGGTCTGGGCGCGCAGGGCTACGAACTGGCGCTGGAATACGCGTTACGCTATCTACATGACAGGACTCCGCATGGATCTCAGAAAACTGAAAAAACTCATTGACCTGGTCGAAGCCTCCGGCATTACCGAACTTGAGATTACCGAAGGCGAAGAAAAAGTCCGCATTGCCAAAAGCATTGCCGGCACGCCGATGATGGTGGCGCATGCACCGCAGATGATGCACGCACCCGCTGCACCCGCTCCCCTCGCAATCGCCGTAGCCGCAGCGGAAGATGCCGTCCCCGAAGGCCACATCGTGCGTTCGCCCATGGTCGGCACGTTCTACCGTGCGTCGGCGCCGGGTGCCAAAAACTTCGCTGAAGTTGGTCAGACCATCGCAGCGGGCGACACCGTGTGCATCATCGAAGCGATGAAGTTGCTGAACGAAATCGAGTCAGACCAGGCTGGCGTGATCAAAGCCATTCTGGTTGAGAACGGCCAGCCGGTTGAATACGGTGAGCCGCTATTTGTTATTGCCTGAGGAGTGAGCGTGAGGCGTCAGGCGCAAACCGCGTTCCCCTCACCCCTCGCCCCTTACGCCTCACTTGGGCATTTCAATGTTTGAAAAAATCCTGATCGCTAACCGCGGCGAAATCGCTTTGCGCATCCAGCGCGCCTGTCGCGAGATGGGCATCAAAACGGTTGTGGTGTATTCCGAAGCCGACCGCGAAGCCAAGTACGTAAAGCTGTCCGACGAATCGGTGTGCATCGGCCCGCCGCCTTCTTCGCAAAGCTATCTGCATGTGCCATCCATCATCGCAGCGGCAGAAGTCACTGATGCCGAAGCGATCCATCCCGGCTATGGTTTTCTATCCGAGAACGCCGATTTTGCCGAACGCGTCGAGTCGTCCGGCTTCGCCTTCATCGGCCCGCGCCCGGAAAATATCCGCCTGATGGGCGACAAGGTCGCGGCCAAACAAGCCATGATCGAAGCCAAAGTGCCGTGCGTGCCCGGCTCGGAGGGCGCCCTGCCGGACGACCCGGATGAGCTTATCAAGCTGGCGGCGCGCATTGGTTATCCCGTCATCATCAAGGCCGCTGGCGGCGGCGGCGGACGCGGGATGCGCGTCGTGCATACCGAAGCCGCACTGCTGAATGCGATCGCCATGACCAGCTCGGAAGCGCAAAGCTTCTTTGGCAATCCCATGGTCTACATGGAAAAATTCTTGCAGAAGCCGCGCCACATCGAAATCCAGATTCTGGCCGACGCACACGGCAACGCGGTGCATCTGGGCGAGCGCGATTGCTCGATGCAACGCCGCCACCAGAAAGTGCTGGAAGAGGCACCCGCACCCGAACTTGACCGCAAGCTACGCGACAAAATCGGTGAGCGCTGCGCCGAAGCCTGCCGCAAAATCGGCTATCGCGGTGCGGGCACGTTCGAGTTTTTATACGAAGACGGCGAGTTCTACTTCATCGAGATGAACACGCGGGTGCAGGTCGAACATCCGGTCACCGAGCTCATTACCGGCATCGACATCGTACAGACGCAAATCCGTGTTGCCTTCGGCGAAAAGCTGTCCTTCCAGCAAAAAGACATTCAGTTCAAAGGACACGCCATCGAGTGCCGCATCAACGCCGAGCATCCCTACACCTTCGTTCCCAGTCCCGGCAAGCTCACCAATTACCACGCGCCAGGCGGTCCCGGCATCCGCGTCGATTCGCACGTGTACCACGGCTATTACGTGCCGCCGCAGTACGACTCGATGATCGGAAAACTGATTGCCTACGGCGATACGCGCGCGCAGGCCATCGCCCGGATGCGCGGCGCGCTGATGGAAATGGTGGTCGAAGGCATCCAGACCAACATCCCGCTGCATCAGGATTTGATGAACGACGCTGCATTTATTAAAGGCGCGACCGGCATTCATTATCTGGAACACAAGCTGGCAGCAGATAAGGATAAGTAAGGCGCGAAGAATGGGGGCGGGAGTAAACCACCCCTAGCGCTCCTCACCCCTCACTCCCAACTCCTCACTAACCATGTCCTGGCAATCCGTCCGCATCCTCGTTGACTCGAAAGAAGCCGAGCCGCTGTCAGACGCGTTGATGGAAGTCGGCGCGCTATCGGTGTCGCTGGAGGATGCAGATGCCGGGACGGTGGACGAAACCCCGCTGTTTGGCGAACCCGACTACCCGGCCGCTGAATTGTGGCAGCACAGCATCGCAGTTGTTTTGCTGGATGAGCACGCCGACATCCCCGCCGTACTCGCCGCTGCCGCAGCCATCGCCGCCATTCCAGTCCCCACCGATTATCAGGTCGAAACCCTCGCCGAGCAGGACTGGGTGCGCCTCACCCAATCGCAGTTTGACCCGATTCCAATCTCACCGCGCTTGTGGATCGTGCCGACCTGGCACGAAGCGCCGGACGCTGCCGCCATCAACCTCAAGCTCGACCCCGGCCTGGCGTTTGGCACTGGCAGCCATCCCACCACGCGGCTCTGCCTGCGCTGGCTGGATGCGCAACTCACGGGAGGCGAAACGCTGCTCGACTACGGCTGCGGCTCCGGCATCCTCGCCATCGCCGCCGTCAAACTTGGCGCAGGCACGGTGGATGGCGTAGACATTGACGCGCAGGCCGTCACTGCATCCAACGACAATGCCGCGCTAAATACTGTCAGCGCGCGCTTCTGTTTGCCTAACGAACTCGCTGAGGCGCAATACGACGTGGTCGTCGCCAACATCCTCACCAACCCGCTCAAAGCCATGGCACCGATGCTGGCGGGGCGCGTGCGCCCGGGCGGACAGCTGGTACTGTCTGGCATCCTCGCCGAGCAGGCACAAGATGTGATGGGCGTTTACGCCCAGTGGTTTACGTTCGAGGCACCCGAAATGGACGAAGGCTGGGTGCGGCTGGCGGGCAAGCGACAATGAAATTTCGCACCACTTGCGCCCAGTGCGAAAGCATGTTCCTCCTCACAGCGGAACAACTCGATGCAGCGCAGGGCTGGGCGCAATGCAGCGTTTGCGGCGCAGCCTTTGACGTGCGCGCCACGCTGACAGCAGAAAACGGCGATCCGCTGCCGCTTGAAATCGAAACGCCTATAGCCGAAGAAGCGGCCGATAGCGTGACTGATAGCCCGCCTGCGCCAGACATCCCGAGCGAAAACACGCTGTCCACCGCAAATCAAACTCCCGGCCAGACCGAGCCTGCTTCCGGTCAGAACGAACCGGCCGTGCCATCTAGCCAGCATACTGTCCCGCAGCTGCACGGGATCGAAAACCGCATGGCCGGCCCCGACCTCACCTCCATCATCCTCATCGACCCCGATGCCCCGGTGACAGACGACTACGGCCCGCTGCCCGTATTTGCGGCGGCGAGCCCCGCCACCGCAGGTCCGGCTTATCGGCCCGACTATTCCGACGTGTCTGTCGTCCCGCAACAGTTCATCGAAACCCTTGCCGCTCCCGCCGCCTCGGCTCCGGCGCGCGCAAATCAACCCCGCCGCCGCATTCCCAATGCAATCTGGGGGCTGGTGGGTGGTTTGCTCACGCTCGGCTTGCTCGCTCAGTTAGGCTATTTCCTGCGCGACACCCTCGCCAGTCAGGCACCCGCCACCCGCCCGTGGCTAGAAGCTGCTTGCGCCCCACTTGGGTGCAAACTCGGCCTGCCCAAAGATGCCGCGCTGATCCAGATCATCGGCTCCGACCTGCAAGCCGAACCCGCCAGCAAAAACCAGCTCAAACTCAAGCTCACCCTGGGCAACCGCGCCGCCTACGCTCAAGCCTGGCCCGTGCTCGTGCTCACCCTCACCGACCGCAACGACCAGGCTCAAGCGCGCCGCAGCTTCGCGCCCAGCGAGTATCTGTCCGATCGGGCACTACTGGATTCCGGAATCCAGGCGCAAAGCGAACACCCGCTCACACTGCCGCTGGAAGTGCGCAATCTCACGCTGGCGGGCTATCACCTGGAGGTAACGTACTAAGCAAAATTGCCCGGCTGTACCTTCTCCGGTATAGTCACGCCTCCCGTTGCGGGAGAGTGCAGGCGAGTTTAATGTGTAGGCATCGCCGTGCCGCCGAAGGCGTAAACCACCCGGAATCGCTCAGGCACCCAGGACCGCAACGGACGAAACACTCTGGAGAGCGTGCTGCCTGATGAGTCAGGCAGACCACCACCGAAGGGGCAGCAGCCGTCAGGTTGTAATCTCTCAGGTACCAAGGACAGAGGGGTGAGGCGCACCTGCGCATCACCCCTTTTTGTTTTTTTGGAATCAACATGTCCGATCAAAGCCCGCTCAAGCAAACGCCGCTGAATGCCCTGCACCGTGAACTCGGTGCCAAGATGGTCGATTTTGGCGGCTGGGATATGCCCGTCAACTACGGTTCGCAGATCGAGGAGCACCATGCGGTACGCACCAATTGCGGCCTGTTCGATGTATCGCACATGCTGCCGGTGGATTTCAAAGGCGCGGGCGTACGCGACTTTTTGCGCGGCCTCGTCGCCAACAATGTAGACAAGCTGCAAACGCCGGGTAAGGCGCTGTACTCGTGCATGTTGAACGAAGCGGGCGGGGTGATCGACGACCTCATCATCTATTTCATGGACGAGACCTGGTTTCGCATCGTGGTCAACGCAGGCACGGCGGATAAGGACATCGCGTGGATGACGACGCAGCGCGACAAGATCGCGCCAGCGATAGCAATCACCCCGCGCCGCGATCTGGCGATGGTGGCGGTGCAAGGCCCCAACGCCGCCGCCAAATTGTGGAACGCGCTGCCCGGTAGCCAGCCACTCACCGAAAACCTCAAGCCGTTTAACGCTGTCGTCGTCGGCCAGATGTTCATTGCGCGCACCGGCTACACCGGCGAAGACGGGTTTGAAGTGATGCTGCTGGCCAAATCCGCACCGTTTTTCTGGAAATCGTTGCTGGAAGAAGGCGCGGTATCCGCCGGTCTCGGCGCGCGCGACACGCTGCGGCTCGAAGCCGGGATGAATCTCTACGGCCAGGACATGGATGAAACGCAAAGCCCGCTCGAATCCGGTCTGGCGTGGACGGTAGACCTGAAAAGCGAACGCGATTTCATCGGCAAAGCCGCGCTGCAATCCAGCGAAATCAATCGCCAGTTAGTCGGCCTGGTATTGCAGGACAAAGGCGTGCTGCGCAGCCACCAAAAAGTCTTCACCAAAAACGGCGAAGGCGAGATTACATCGGGCAGCTTTTCGCCAACACTGCAGCAATCGATCGCGCTGGCGCGCATCCCGCTCGGCATCGCGCCCGGAACCGAAGTCGAAGTCGAAATCCGCGACAAAAAACTGCGCGCGAAAGTGGTGAAATATCCGTTTGTGCGCAACGGAAAAAAAATGATCTGATTTTTTATCCGCGAAGGGCGCGGATAAACCGAATTTACCTGGAGAAACCATGAACATCCCCGCCGATCTCAAATACACCCCCAGCCACGAATGGGTGCGCGTCGAAGCTGACGGCACGCTCACTGTCGGCATTACCCACCACGCACAGGATTTACTCGGCGACATGGTGTTCATCGAAAACCCCGCTCCCGGTCGCACGCTGGCCAAGGGCGAAGAATGCGCCGTGGTCGAATCGGTCAAGGCCGCGTCCGACGTGTACGCACCCGTCGCCGGTGAAGTGATCGCCGGTAATGGCGAGGTCGAATCCAGCCCCGAAGCAATCAACAAGGATGCGTATTCGGCATGGATGTTCAAGCTCAAGCCCGCCAATGCAGCCGATGTCAGCGAACTACTCGACGCGGCGGCATATCAGAAACTGGTCGAGTCGGAAGCCCATTAATTTTTCGTCCGCGAAGGACGCGAAGGAACGTGAAGAAAATCTAAAGCAAGAAACGCCTGATTTTTTGGGTTTTACTTCGCCCTTCTTCGTGCCCTTCGCGGATAAAAGGTTTTAAACCATGCCATTCATCCCCCACACACCTGAAGACATCTCCACCATGCTCGCCGCGATTGGCGCGGGCAGTATCGAAGACCTGTTCGACGAAATCCCGCCCGCACTCAAGACCGGCAAGCTCAAAGACGTGCCCGGCGGCCTGCCCGAAATGGCGGTGGCGCGGCTGATGCAGGAGCGCGCGGCGCAGGATGGTTTCTGGTCGAACTTTATCGGCGCGGGGGTGTACGAGCACCATATCCCGGCGGCGGTCTGGCAGATCACCACGCGCGGCGAGTTCTACTCCGCTTACACGCCGTATCAGGCCGAAGCGAGCCAGGGCACGCTGCAACTGATTTACGAATTTCAGACCATGATGACGCGGCTCACTGGCCTCGATGTGTCGAACGCATCGCTGTACGACGGCGCGTCGGCGCTGGCCGAAGCGGTATTGATG
>JAYVLR010000343.1:0-6041 GCA_043759395.1 Thiobacillaceae bacterium | reverse complement strand
AGAGGATGATTTGCTGAATGGTTTTACTTTTTATGAGCGCCAGCAGGCAGGGATTGGCGGCTATTTTCTGGATAGCCTGTACGCAGACATCGATTCGCTGCTGCTCTATGGCGGGATGCATCCGAAACCGCAAGGGCGCCTGCACCGGATGCTGGCCAAGCGGTTTCCGTTTGCTGTCTACTATGACTTGAAGGGCGAGTCGGTGACAGTGGTTGCGGTGCTGGACTGTCGGCAAAACCCGGCCTCAATCATCAAGCGGACCAATTAGCGCGCCCCTAACCCCATTTTATTTTGGCACAAACATGAACGAAGATTACGACATCGACACACTGGCAGTACGCGCTGGCACGGTACGCAGCCAGTTCAACGAACACTCGGAGGCGCTGTTCCTCACCTCCAGTTTTGTGTTCGCCAGCGCGGCGGAAGCGGCGGCGCGCTTCAAGGGCGAGCAGCCGGGGCCGATCTACGCGCGCTTCACCAATCCTACCGTCAGCATGATGGAAGAGCGGCTGGCGGCGCTGGAGGGGGCGGAGCGCTGCGTGGCGTTTGCTTCGGGCATGGCGGCGATTCTGGCGACGGTGATGGGGCTGATGAAGGCGGGCGAGCATGTGGTGGCGTCGCGTTCGATTTTTGGCTCCACGGTGCAGTTGTTCAGCAATATCCTGGGGCGCTTTGGCATCGAGACGACGTATGTGTCGCCGACCGATCCGGAAGAATGGCGCGCTGCGATCAAACCGAATACGAAGTTGTTTTTTGTCGAGTCGCCATCCAATCCTTTGACTGAGGTGAGCGATATTCGCGCGCTGGCTGAAATCGCCCATGCGTCTGGCGCGTGGCTGGCGGTCGATAACTGCTTCTGCTCGCCTGCGCTGCAAAAACCGCTTGAACTCGGTGCCGACATCATCATCCACTCCGCCACCAAATATCTGGACGGGCAGGGCAGGGTGCTCGGCGGGGCGGTGCTCGGCAGCCAGGCGCTGATGGAGGGGGTGTATACCTTTTTGCGCACGGCAGGGCCTACGCTGTCGGCGTTTAATGCGTGGATTATTTTGAAGGGGATGGAAACGCTCAGCCTGCGGATGGACGCACATTCGCGCGGTGCGCTGGCGTTGGCGCAATGGCTGGAGGCGCAGCCGCAGGTTGCGCGCGTGCTCTATCCGGGGCTGCCGTCGCACCCGCAACACGCGCTGGCGATGGCGCAGCAAAAAACCGGGGGCGGCATTGTGGCGTTTGAACTCAAGGGTGGTCAGGCGGCGGCGTGGAAGCTGATCGACGCGACCCGGATGGTGTCGATTACGGCCAATCTGGGCGATACCAAAACCACCATTACCCATCCCGCCACGACGACGCATAGCCGCATGACGCCCGAGCAGCGCGCCGCCGCCGGGATTAGCGACGGGCTGGTGCGGGTCGCGGTGGGACTGGAATCGATGCACGATATCCAGGCCGATCTGGCACGCGGGCTTGTCTAGCATTGAGTGCTTCACACGCGCCGATTGCAGATAGCCTGGCATCTGTACGTGGTCGTTTGCTTGAGGCTGCGCGCACGTGTCAGCGTGATCCCCGCGACATTACGCTGTTGGCTGTTAGCAAGACGTATGGCCCGGAAGCGGTTCGTGCCGCTGCGCTGGCGGGTCAGCGCGACTTCGGTGAGAACTATTTGCAGGAAGCCCTGGACAAGCAGCGGGCTGTTTCTGACCCAAGTCTGGTCTGGCATTTTATCGGGCCGATCCAGAGCAATAAAACACGCGGGATTGCGGAGAATTTTGCCTGGGTACACAGCGTGGATCGCCTAAAAATTGCTGAGCGCCTGTCGGCCCAACGTCCCGCTACGGCATTGCCGCTGAACGTGTGCATTGAGGTCAATGTCAGTGGCGAAGCCAGCAAGGGCGGTGTGTCGCCGCCGCAATTATTGGTGTTGGCGCAGGCGGTTGCTGCCTTGCCTCATTTGCAATTACGCGGGCTGATGGCGATCCCAGCGCCAACCCCGGATGTCGGTCAGCAGCGCGCCGCTTTTCAGCAGGTGCGGCAATTGTTTGAGGGCTTGCGTCAGCGCGGCCTTGATCTGGACACACTTTCCATGGGTATGTCAGGCGATTTTGCGGCAGCTATCGCCGAGGGTGCGACTATGGTACGGATCGGCACAGCGATTTTCGGGAAGCGGGATTATTCAGGTGCGACATGATTCGGCTGGAATAAGCCGGTTTATTTTTGCCACCAGAGTGAAAGCATCGGTACATAGGTAACCAGCATCAACCACAGCAGCATGATGAGCAGGAATGGCAGTGTTGATTGAAATACCTTGAGGATCGGCACTTTGAAACGCTGGCAGGACAGAAACAGGTTGATGCCCACGGGGGGCGTGAGATAACCGATTTCGAGATTGGCCAGAACCAGAATGCCGAGATGGATCGGATCCACCCCGAAGCGTTGCGCCAGCGGCAGCAACAGCGGCACGACCACGACAATGGCGGAAAAAATATCCATCATCGCACCCACCATCAGCAGGAAAATATTCAGCAGCAGCAAAAACTGGAGCGGGCTGTGGATGTGCTGCTCCAGTGTTTCGAGCAAATGCATGGGAATTTGCGCGTCGATCAACAGGTTGGTCAGCCCCATCGCCGCGCACAGGATAATCAGGATGCTGCCGACCAGCACCGCTGTTTCCCGAACCACTTCGATCAAGTGGCGTCGCGTGTGCAGGGTGCGATGAATGAGGGTCTCCAGCACCACGGCATAGGCGGCGGTGACGGTTGCGGCTTCGGCCACGGTGAGCCAGCCGGACAGGAGTCCGCCGATAATGCCCACCGGCAAAAACACATCCCATATGCCTTCGCGCAGTGCCTGCCGGATTTGATCGCTGTCGTAGACGGTGCGCCGGGCGTGGGTGGCACGGCCAATGCGCATGCTGTACAGCGATAGCATCACCAGCAGCAGCAGGGTGGGGACAAGCCCCGCCAGAAACAGTTTTTCGATGCTGACTTGCGCAATCACGCCGTACACCAGAATGACCAGGCTGGGCGGCAGCAGGAGGCCGATTGAGCCTGCCGACGTCACCAGCCCGAGTGAAAATTTTTCGGGATAGGCTTCGCGCAACAACATGCCGTGCAGCAATCCGCCGAGCGCGAGAATCGTGACACCAGACGCGCCGGAAAAGGCGGTGAAAAAGGCACACGAGGTGAGCGTGACTACAGCCAGGCCGCCCGGCATTCGCCCGACCAGGGCGGTAAACACCTGCACCAGTCGGCGCGGTGCGCCGCCGTGCGAGAGCACCACGCCGGCGAAGGTAAAGAGCGGAATCGCCAGCAAGGTGGGGGAGGAGCCGAGACGCACCATCTCGACAATCAGCACGGCGCTATCGGTATTGCTGCTGGCGGCCAGCATCAGGCTGCCTGCGGCCAGGACGACAAACAGCGGAACGCCTAGAAAAGCAAACAGGAACAGGCCGAGAATAATGAGACTGGTCATGGTGCGTGGTGCGCGGTTCCGGCACCCGCGCTAATCAAAAAATGCAGTGTCAACGCGGCAAACCCCAGCGGGAAAATAAGCAGGAGCGCCGCTGCAATCTGGTCGGCCGGGGCGGTGGCTTGCCACTCCTCCCACCAGAAGCGTGCGGCGGGCCAGGCCAGCGCAGAGCAGATGGCGCTGGCAATCAGTTGCAGCGGCATCGCCAGCGCGCGTCGCAATTTTTCCGACAGCAGCAGATTGAGTACATCAATGCGGATGTGCCGGTGCGAATGCACCGCAATGGCGGCGCCCGCAAAGACTACCCACATCACCAGGCCGCGGATGATGGCATCGACTTCCGGGAAGCCCATCTGCATGAAATTGCGCGCCAGTATTTGCCCCAATGACAGGAGCAGCATCAAGGCTAGACTCAGCGCAGCGACGATCAGCCAGCCGCGCACCAGCCAGCGCTCCAGAAACTGACACCCGGTGCGCAGCCAGTTCATTATTTTTTGCTGCGGGCGGCGGTAATGGCGCGGCGGATGCGCTCGACCATTTCGCCTGGCAGATAGCCGGACTGGATGAGTTCGGCGGCAGCTCGGTCGCGCAGCGCGTACAGTTCTTTCTCGTCTACGTCTTTCCAGGCAAGGGTTGATTTGATCCCGTTCTGGCGCAGTACCGCCAGGCTTTTTTCGTTATCGCGGCGTGTTTCAGTGATGAGCCGGGCGCTGGTCTGCTTGCCGGTTTTGAGCAAGAGTGCCTGCAAATCGTCGGGCAGTTTGGTGAAGAAACCGCGCGACACGAGAAGGCCACCGATGCCATTGGATAGCTGAACGTCGGACATGTACGGCGTTTTGGTAAACCACTGGAAGGCAATCGCACCGAGCGGTGGTGCGATGGTGGTGTCGATCAGGCCGGTGGACAGGCTGGTGTAGACATCAGCAAGCGGCAAGGGCACGGGCGAGATGCCGCTGGCGTTAAACAGTGCAATGCCGACCGGGTCGCCTTGCCACAGCCAGATGCGGCTTTTCTTGAGGTCGTCGAGGGTGCGTATCGGGTTTTTGGAGAAGAACCGCAGGAATCCGACTTCCATCCAGCCCAACAATTCATAGTCGTTTTTGCGGAACCCTGCCTCAATCTCGGGCATGAATTGCGCGCGCACGGTATCGATTTCCTGTATGTCGCGGAATAAATACGGAATTTCAAAAATGCGTGCAGGCGAATAAATATGGCCGATGCCGTGCCCGGTGAACGCTGCGCCGTGTAGCTGGCCGAAGCGAATTTTGCGCAGCACGTCGGGTTCATCGCCGGAGACGCCGCCGGGGTAGAGTTTGAAACGCAGCCGCCCCTGGCTTTCTTTTTCAACCTGCTTCGCCCAGTCGCTGATGATATTCATCCAGGTCGAGCCTTGCGGCGCGAGCGTGGCAAATTTCAGAGTGTAGGTTTCCTGGGCGTGGGCGCTGAATGCCAGACTCATCCAGCATAGAGTGAGCGCAAAAAGTCGTGGTGTCAGCGCAAAAAATGTGTTCAAAATAAATCCTCTTCTTGCGACAACAGCCGTTGGGCTTTGGCACGTGCGATGGCATTGACCAGCGCCATCTCGGGTGGTGAATCTTCGGTTGCGAGCACGCGGCTCAAACGTTCATGGAAGGCCGCACGGTCGCCCATCTGGCGCAACAGAAATTGTGCGCGTAAGACTTCGGTGATGAGCCAGTGGTTGTGGCTGCGCGCGGCAGCCTGGTCGAAATGCTGCGCAGACTTGGCAAAATCCCCGCCCAGCATGGGGGGGCGGCTGCCGTAATACACGCCAAAAAACAGATGCGGGCTACCGAAATAATAGTCGGGGTCGAGTTCCAGCACGCGTTGCATCAGGCGTTCGATTTTAGCCAGGTCGGCGATGCGCGCCGGATCGTTGCGATTCAGGTCGATCCATTTAGCCCAGTTGGACGCGACCCAAAACAGCTCTGGTACTGCTTGTTTGTCCAGCGACGCGACACTGCGCGAGACCTCATCCGCCGAAGCGTCCAGCAGATTGGCCCGTCCGCCCGCTGCAGCTAATCCGGCAAGCGCGTGATCCAGTCCGCGTTTGTATAAAAGCGATGCGCGCTCGGGCGTATCGTCCTCAATAAAACCAAACGCATAGCCATAAAAACCTTGCGCTGCGGCGATGCGCAAGCTGCGATCCCCTGGCAGCTCGGCGATCAGGCTTTCGGTCAGTTTGAGGTTGGCCGGGATCGCGGCGCGCGCCAGCTCCAGGTCGGTTTCCTGGTTCATGCTGCGGATGCCCGCATCGATCAGGCCGAGTGAAGACCTGGCGACCAGCTGACTCATCGAGCAGCCGCCCAAAACGAAAGTGCAGCACACTGCGGCAAGCAGCTGCTGCAACCGGATTAAATTTTTGATTCGAGCCATGTGGTGCTTTCGATGAGTCAATCAGGCAATGAGACGGCAGCCGTCAGCGTCGCAAACAATATAACCGCCTCCGTCACCATACCAGTCTGGCAGAACCCAGCGTTCACATATTTTTTCATTCCCGTCATTTCCTGTCAGGTCATGGGTGTGCAGCGCCGGGCGGTGGGTGTGCCCGTGAATCA
>JAYVLR010000342.1:0-4333 GCA_043759395.1 Thiobacillaceae bacterium | reverse complement strand
GAGTGGATACTCGATGTCATTCGTCCGCAAGTGGATGAAGTCCTGATCAGCGCCAATCGCAATCTTGAAACCTATGCGGGCTATGGCTGCCGGGTCTTGCCCGATACGCTGCCTGATTTCCCCGGGCCGCTGGCGGGCGTGCTGGCCGCCATGAATGCGGTCACGGCTGAGTGGCTGCTGGTTGTGTCGTGCGACACGCCGCATCTGCCCGACGATCTGGTGCGCCATTTGCTTGATGCCGCACAGGCGGAAAATGCCGCTTTAGCGGTGGCCGCCGATGCAACGCGACTGCATCACACCACCATGCTGGTTAAAACCGGACTGAAACAGGATTTACAGCAGTATTTGCAAAGCGGCGGACGGGCGGTGCGCGATTGGCAGGCGCGTCACGGCAGCACCCTAGCCCGGTTTGATGCCGCCCATTTTGCCAATTACAACCGGCTTACTGATTTGCAATAAGCCATTTTCAGATAGACCTTGTATTGATTCTTGCGTTGGGCAATCCATAAGAGCGGCGGATGAAAAACGGCGACCAGAGGCCGCCGTGAAAGCGTAAAGAATATCGACAGAGGTCGATCAAGCCTTGCGGCGGCGCATGGCACCTAAACCGATTAAACCAATGCCGAAGAGGGCGAGGGCAGCAGGTTCGGGAACGCTGACAACAGCACCGCGCAATCCGTATTGCAAATGATCGACTTCGATGCCGCCACCACTGTTTGATATGTGTATCCGCGAAATGCCGCCAGAGTTTGCGGCTCCGTAAAAGCGGTCTTCCGCTGTCGTACCGCTAAAACTGCCATCGGCATGGTTGCCGGTCAGAATGCCCAACGACAGGTTCGATGCGTCAAACGCCCCGAAACTAATGGTGCCTGCACCGTCAGTCCAGACAATGCCTACGGCATCTGGCAAGCCGCCGAGTGCGCCAGCATTGAATGTGAATGTGATGCCGGTGTCGCCACTCCCGCTAAAGTACGAGTCACCTCCCAGTCCGCTACCATCAATGCTACCGTCATCAGCGTCGACAGAGTCATGGATCGCTCCTTGTGAGAATGAACCAACATCGAAACCGTGCCAGTGCACGGCTCACCCTGGATAGGCAAAATACGTGCCCAAATTTGTATTTACTGTGATTGTCATGGAGGATCAATGTGTTGGGTGTGCTTTCCATTTCACCTGTTTTGCATGAATGTAAAAATTTCCGACATCTTTGGGCTTCAGCCCGATTATTTTTTTGACCCAAACTCAGAAAATTTCATTCTGAAATGCTACGAAGTGCAATCCGTTCGTCGAGCACTTCTATCCAGTGGCGTACAGGAGTTGAAGTACCGGATTGCAGATGCGTCAGGCAGCCGATATTAGCTGTGACGATCGCATCCGGTATGCCCGATTTCAGATTGGCGAGCTTGCGGGTTTTGAGTGCGTCCGCAATCGCCGGTTGCAAAATCGAGTAGGTGCCAGCCGATCCGCAGCAGAGATTGGACTCTGCAACCGCAGTCAGTTTGAATCCGGCGTGCGTCAGCAGCGCTTCGATGATGCCGGTGATTTTTTGCCCGTGTTGCAAGGTGCAGGGCGGGTGAACGGCGAGTGTTGGCAGCGGTTTTATCGCTGTAGATGCCTTGCACAAATCAGCCAGTTTCCCGCTTTCTGCAAACAGCACTTCCGACAAGTCCTGCGTTGCTGCGGAGATGCGTGCCGCCTTAACGGCGTAGTCCGGATCGTGGCGCAAATGCCAAGCGTATTCCTTCACCGTCACGCCGCAGCCCGATGCCGTCATCACAATCGCTTCGGCACCCGCATCAAGCTGCGGCAGCCACGCATCGATATTCCGGCGCATTGCAGTCAGGCCGCCGTCGTGATCGTTGAGATGAAACTTGACTGCACCGCAGCAGCCAGCAGCCGGAGCCGAAAACAATCGAATCCCAAGTCGATCCAGTACACGCGTTGCTGCGGCGTTGATATTCGGTGCCAATGCAGGCTGGGCACATCCTTCGAGCAGCAACATGCTGCGCGCGTGTTGCTGCGTCGCCGGGTTGTGTCGAATCGGCAGCGGCTTGGCCGGGATTTTGGCTTTCAATGCGCCGGGCAGAAAAGGCCGCAACGCCTGGCCGATTTTCAGCAAGGGGGTAAACAGTTTCGGGTTGGGGATCAGCGCGCCCAGCACTGTGCGTTGCAGTGTGTCGGTTCGGCTGCGCGCGACGCGTGCATCCACCAGCGCGCGCCCGATGTCCAGCAGCTTGCCGTATTCCACGCCCGACGGGCAGGTGGTTTCACAGTTGCGGCAGGTCAGGCAGCGGTCGAGGTGTAGCTGGGTTTTTGCTGTGACCTTGGCGCCTTCAACCAACTGCTTGATCAGGTAAATGCGCCCGCGTGGCGAGTCGAGTTCATTGCCGAGAATTTGATAAGTGGGACAGGTGGCGAGGCAAAATCCGCAATGCACGCAACTGCGTAGAATGCGTTCGGCCTCGATGCCGTCAGCGGTGTTTTTGAACGCGTCGGATAAAGTGGTTTGCATGGCTTAAAAATCGGGGTACAAGCGCCCGCGATTGAAAATTCCTTTCGGGTCGAAGCGCTGTTTCAGGTTCTGGTGGATCGCCAGCAGCGCGGGCGACAGCGGCGTGAACGCGCCGTCTGCGGGGGCTTCGCCGCGAAACAGCGTGGCATGTCCCCCGCACCCTTGTGCCGCTGCGCGCAATGCGGCAGCGGGCAGATCAGTTGCCAGCCAGCGCACCGCGCCGCCCCATTCGATCCATTGTGCGTCGCCGAGTTGCAGCGGGCCGGTTGTGGGTTTGACCGCCAGCCGCCAGAGGTTTCTATGGTCGAAAAACGGCGTGGTCTGGTCGCGCAGACGTTGCCAGAATCCGCCCGCGTCCGCGAGCGCTGCGCCACCGAGTTTGACTTGTGCGGCGCGAACGGCGGAGGCCGCGCCGGACAGCCGCACACTGAGCAACCCGGAATGCCAGCAAGTGGCCGACAACGGCAGCGGCTGCCCCGCCCATTGATTCATTTTCAGGATCGCGTCAGCTTCATTCAACTCGAATTGCAGCGTAATTTCCGCTACCGGTTTAGGCAGTACCTTGAGCGAGATTTCGGTGAGCAGTCCCAGCGTGCCGAGGCTGCCCGCCAGCAGGCGTGACACATCGTAGCCCGCGACATTCTTGATGACCTGGCCGCCGAAGCGCAGCGGCTGACCGATGCCGTCGATCATGCGCACGCCGAGTACAAAGTCGCGCACCGCACCGGCGTAAGGGCGGCGCGGACCGGACAGTCCGGCGGCGACACAACCGCCCAACGTGGCGCGTCCGCCGAAATGCGGCGGCTCGAATGCCAGCATCTGTTTGTTTTCGGCCAGCAGCGCTTTGATTTCTGCCAGCGGCGTGCCCGCGCGCGCGGTCAGCACCAGTTCTTTCGGCTGGTACTCGACCACGCCGGTCCAGCCTGCTGTGTCGAGCGTTTCGCCCGCGCTGGCATTGCCGTAAAACGCCTTGCTGCAGCCGCCCCGGATCACCAGCGGCGTGGCGGCTGCGTGCGCGGCGCGAATGCGCTCGCAGAATGCTTCAAGCTCGGATGATTCAAGCATCGGCAATGAGATTGCGCAGTTTTTTGCGGCCAATTTTGTAGACTGCAAAATTGGCGTCAATGCTGAGGATGGCGTCGATACCCAACTGCTCGGCCAGCCAGACCAGCGTTGCGTCGGCAAAGTCCATCGGGCGGTCGCGGTATTTTTCCATCCGCGCGCGGCAGGCTTTGATGCCCTCCGTCGGAATCTCGCGCACCTGCGCCCCGCCCGCCGTGAGCCAGTCGAGAAACGCCCATTGATTGCGCAAATCAAAGTCCAGCAAATGCGTGACCTCGGTAACGATGGCGAGGCTGGTGACGAGCTGCGTGCCGGACGACAAGGCGGCGATGGCTGCCGCTGCGCGCGCGTGCCAGTGGTCGTCCGGATCGAACAGCGCGACTAACGCACCGGTATCGGCCAGCACGCAGCGGCTGGCCGGTACGCCAAGGCTAACGGGGATGCTTGGCACGCAGCTTGGCTTTCATGATGGCGGAGTGGCGAAGGGCGAGGTCGCCGCTGTTTGGTTTGTTGCGGCTGCCAGACACCGGGCGGAACTGCTGCCACAGCGCGTGCGGCGCGGGCATTTGTTCAACCAGATAGGCCGCGAGCGACTCGTTGACCACCCAGCTTCTGGTTTTGCCGCTGGCGGCGCAATAGCGATCCAGGTTGTCTTCGAGATCGCCGGGGAGGCGGACAGTGAGCGTCATGATGGACTCCTGCTGTTAATGTAATACCACTGTATTACAAAAATCCGGGTTTGGCAACTTGCGCGGAAAC
>JAYVLR010000341.1:0-2437 GCA_043759395.1 Thiobacillaceae bacterium | reverse complement strand
CGGACGGCTCTACTCGGTGCCGCTCAAGCAAAGCCTCGGGGTGCGCTGGATGCTGAAAGTGCTCGGCAAAGGGGGCAAATGGCGGGCGGTTCCCATGCCAGGCATCGTGATGGCGGCGCTGCGCGATTATCTGGCCTGGCGGGGGCGAGATCCAGACCCATTGGTCAATCCGGCAGACTTGCCGCTGATCGCCCGGCTGCATCCCGGACAGGCCGACGGCGTCCTGGATGCCTCAACACTGTACAAGGCCTTGAAGGATTACTTCAGGGAAGTGGCGGAAGAGCTTGCCAGGCAAGGGCTTAATGATGACGCCAAGAAGCTGGCGCAGGCCTCGACACACTGGCTGAGGCATACGCGCGGCGCGCACTCGGCAGAGACGATGCCGATTAACATGATCCAGCGTCTGCTTGGGCATGCCAGTGTGGCCACCACCAGCATTTACACGTCGGTGGACGATGAATTGCTATTTCTGAGGCTGGAAGATAGCCTGAAAAACGGATTAGCCGAAGATGCCAAGTTCCTGGGCTATGCCGCACATTCCGATGAAACCCACCCTTGATCGCAGTCAAAAACCGCCCCCGAAAAAATGGGGGTGGGGTCGCAAATCTTAGGACTTCTGTGACAACAGGCCTTGAAGGGCTGGGTGGCCTATGTTATATTTATATATAACTAAATCAAAGGACGAGGTGCGCCATGCACACAACCAATCTCCGCAAGGTCGGCGGCTCGATCATGCTGGCCATACCGCCCGCCATCCTCGATCTGCTGCACCTGCAGGCCGGTGCCACGGTCGGCGTAGCCGTCGAGAACGGTCGCCTGGTGATCGAACCCAAGCCACGCCCGCGCTACACACTCGCTGAGTTGCTGGCTGCGTCTGACTACTCCCAACCACAACTGCCAGAAGAACGGGAATGGGTCGATGCAACGGGCGTAGGCCGTGAGCTCATATGAAGCGGGGTGATATCTACCTGGTGACGCTCGGCCCTACGGAAGGGATCGAGCAGCGCGGGCAGCGCCCCGTCTTGGTCATATCGCGGGCCGAATTCAACGAAGCAACGAAACTGCCGGTAATTTTACCGATCACGAACGGCGGCGAGCACGCCCGGCGCATAGGCTTCGCCGTGCCTATTTCCGGAATCCAAACGACCGGGTTTGTACGTTGTGACCAGCCTCGCGTGCTTGATCTGAATAAGCGCAGCGGAAGGAAGGTGGACACGCTGCCGCCGGAAATCCTGGATGAAGTGCTGGCGAAGCTGGCTCCGATTTTCGAGTGATGGCAGGACTAAGGCAAAGTCCCACATGGGTTCCGCAAAACCTAAATGCCTCCCCGCGTGGGTGGCGCAATTCTGTAATGATTTATGGCTTGTTCATGGCCTCGCAGACAGCACCCTGGCCGCCTATCGGTCTGACCTGGTCAACTTCGACGCATGGCTGTCGCGGTATAACGGAAAGACTCTTTCCCATGCTCTGATTCACGACATCGAAGCGTGGCTGGCGAGCTTGCTGGAAAGAAAGGTTAGCGCGCGTAGCGTGGCACGCTATACGGCCACTCTTCGGCGGTTCTACCAATATCTGACGGCCAATGGGTTGACGCTACACAACCCGACAATACAGTTAGGTAAAACCAAATTCCAGACCAAGCTGCCGAACACCCCGACAGAGGATGAAGTCGCCGAGCTCCTCGATATTACCGAACTGAATTCTCATCGAGGACTGCGAGACAAAGCCATACTTGAAACGCTTTACGCTACCGGCCTGCGCTCTGCGGAACTGGCAAGCCTGCAAATTGGAGACATTGATTTCAGGAACCGGGTGATTCGCGTTTGCGGAAAAGGAAATAAGCAACGGTTGGTGGTGTTTGGGGAAGAAGCTTCATTCTGGCTAGACCTTTACCTGAGCAGATCAAGACCCGCCATGCGACGTGATTACCGCTGCAATTATGTGTTTCTCTCGGTTCGCGGTCGGCAAATTAGCACAGGCGCACTCCGCCTGGTGGTGAAGAAACATGCGCTCAACAACAAGGTTGAAAAGCCTATGAGCACTCACAGCCTACGACACGCATTTGCTACACACTTGCTCGATGCCGGCGCTGACTTGAGCACCATTCAAAAGCTGCTCGGCCATGCGAGCATCACCACGACCCAGATTTACACTTTCGTGGCCACCAAGCGCGTGAGAAAGCTTCACGCAAACTGCCACCCGAGGGAGCGGGTGGCAGTTGCGCGTAAACTCGAATAACCAGTATCGACCCGTTTTTGCCATTGGCGCCGGCGAAGAGCCGTAGTCTGCTCTGTGCCCCATAGCGGACGGATGCTGAGATCGAATGTGGGGCAGCAGGTCGGCCAAAGGCGACGAAGGGTTTTCGATTCGCTCCGTCCGCAGTGCAATCATCACCGGACACTGGCTGTCTGGGCAGCGCGAGCGGCTGCTTTCGTGA
>JAYVLR010000340.1:0-2800 GCA_043759395.1 Thiobacillaceae bacterium | reverse complement strand
CCCTTGTAGCCTTTGTTATCGCACGCGGGGCAGCCCACCGGGCGATACACCATGGGTTGGCCGGCGGCTTCCCAGCCGAGAATACGGGCTTCGTGTTCTTCCGGGGTGTAGGCTTCTTTGCAGTGCGGGCAGAGTTTCCGGATCAGGCGCTGGGCGACGACACCGATGATGTTGCCGGACAAAATGCCGGGCTGGATGCCAATGTCCGTCAGGCGCGGGAATACGCCAAGCGCGGAATTGGTGTGCAAGGTAGTGAACACCTGATGCCCGGTCATGGCGGCGCGGAACGCCATTTCGGCGGTGTCTTTGTCGCGGATTTCGCCGACCAGAATGATATCGGGATCCTGCCGCATGATCGAGCGGATGCCGTTGGCAAAATCGAGTTTCAGCGTTTCGTTCACCGAACTCTGGCGCATCAGCGTGACCGGGTATTCGACCGGGTCTTCGAGCGTCATGATGTTGACGGTTTCGTTGTTCAGATGCGAAAGCATCGAATACAGCGTGGTGGTTTTGCCGGAGCCGGTCGGGCCGGTGACCACCAGAATGCCTTCCGGGCGCGCCATCATCAGTTGCAGTTCGCGCAGTGCGTCGGGCGTGAAGCTCATCTGCTCCAGGGGCATGATGGATTTTTCACGGTCGAGAATCCGCAGCACCAGATTTTCGCCGTGGATGCCGGGCTGCGATGACACGCGGAAATCAATCGGGCGGCCGTTCAGCGTCAGCGACATGCGGCCATCCTGCGGTGCGCGCGTCTCGGCGATATTCATCCCGGACAGCACTTTCAATCGCACCAGAATGCCGGGCCAGTAGGTTTTGTGCAGGCTGCGGATTTGTTCCAGCACGCCGTCGATGCGGTAGCGAATGCGCAGAAAGGCGTGCTCCGGCTCGAAGTGAATATCCGACGAGCGGCGCTTGACCGCATCAGTCAACAGTGCGCCGACCAGTCGCACTACTGGCTGCGTGTATTCCTCGGTTTCGGGGTTGAGGCTGGCGTAATCGACTTCGCCGGTTTCGATCTCGCGCAGGATGCCGTCGAGCGATAAATCAAAGCCGTAAAAATTATCGATGCATTCGAGCAACTGCGCGTCGCCGGCCAGCAGCGTGTCGATTTCGACGTGGCCGCCGAGTCCAGCTTTCAGCTGGTCAAGTGCGACGACATTGAACATGTCAGTGGTGGCCAGCGTCAGCACGTCGCGCTCGTTGTCGTAGGCAATCGGCAACAGGTGATGGCGGCGCGCAAACTCTTCGGGGACGAGTTGCAGCGCTTCGGGGTCAGCCACGACTTGCGTCAAATCAATGCCCTGGCTGCCCAGGGCATTGGCAAGTTGATCGCGCAGGACGGCTTCGGTCATGAAGCCCAGTGCGACCAGCTGGCGGCCGATCGGCAGGCCGGTGCTGGTTTGTTCTTTTAGTCCGATGCGCAGCTGGTCAGTGGTGATAAGCCCCTGGGCAATCAGGCTTTCGCCCATCCTTAATTTCTTGCGCCTTTCCATGGAAATTTCAGCGCAGCGATTTGATTTGCCGGATACGTGACTCGGCCTGTGCGCGGTCAAAGCGGGATGAACCGCCCAGACCCAGTGCTTTTTCGTAATAGGGCAGAGCCGCGCTGCCCTGATGCAAACGATCCAGGCTGACGGCAAGATTGAATGCGTAATCCGCATTGGATGGTGTGGTGCGATAGGCTTCGTAATAAGCGGTTTGTGCTTCACTCCAGCGAAGCTGTTCAGCATACAGATTGCCGAGGGTTTGATAGAGGTTCGCGCTGGGCTCGCGCTCGATCAGGGTTTTGAGGCGGCTTTCGGTCGCCTGTTTGTCGGTGTTGCCCAGAATGTCGAGCAGAGCCGCCTGGGCTGCGGCATTGCGGGGATCGCGATCCAGTACTTCGCGGTACAGGCGTGCGGCGGTTTCGTCGCGGTTTTGCGCGGCGGCAATGGCGGCCAGGCCTAACACCGCATCTACGCTACGTTCACCTGTGGCTGCCTGCGTGTAGAGCCGTTGCGCTTCGCCAAGCTCGCCGTTCTGATACGCGGCATAGGCGTTAGCTAACGCAGACGAATGGGCATCTGCCTGGAAAGACAGCGCGGCGGGTTCGCGCGGTGTGGCCGGGCGGGGCGAAGCCTGGGTGCGCAGCGATGGGGTACGGGCTTCGGCAGGCGTGCCGGAAGCGGCGTTATCCCGCGCTGTTAAATGCGGGATGGTCGGCGGCAGGCGGGCGGGCGGTGTCGTGGCAACACCAGAAACGGGCGGGGTTGTCTGCACCGGCACTGGCGCGATGACAGCAGGCGGAGGAACTGCGTTGACAGCGGCTGGCGCCGGATGCGCGACGGCAGTAACCGGCACCGACGGCTGCAATGCAAAATACAGATACACCCCGTAACCGACAGAGACAATGGCAGCCAGTAATGCGGTGAGTGGCACGAGCGAAAGATGGGGCATCCGGAAGCGGCGCGGCGCGGCGACCGGCGCGGGCGACAAACCGCTGCTGCCGAATAACAGCCCCGGCGGCTCGACCCATTCGCGCGCATTCGCGCCATTGGGCGGGGCGATGGATTCGAGCTCCAGGGCATCACCCGCCGCAGCAGATTTCTCCGCATGAACGGTTTCAGCCTGCTTCAGCGCTTTGAGTAGCAGGCTCACTGCGCGCACCCTGAAGGGCATAAACCCCGTGCGTTGTGCTTAATCATGGCACGCTCCGCGCGCCGGGAAGCAAGCGTTGAAACTGGCGCAACTCGGCGCTTTCCAGCGAAGGGTCGGTGACCACGATGGGACGCAAAAATATCACCAGTTCGGTCTGACTATT
>JAYVLR010000339.1:0-3756 GCA_043759395.1 Thiobacillaceae bacterium | reverse complement strand
CCTTGCCAGCGTCCCCCATCACAGCCCACTCGGGCTCGTCCAACTACGGTTCCTAGGATAAAACGTGGACGAGGCGCTCAAAAAACTCCGTGGCCGCATTGATAAACTTGACGACGAGATATTGCAGCGCTTATCCGAGCGCGCTGGCATCGCACAGGAAATCGGGCGCACCAAAAACGGCGAGACTATCTACCGGCCCGAACGCGAAGCCCAGATTGTGCGTCGTCTGTGCGAGAGCAATCTCGGCCCCTTAAGCGGTGACAGCGTCGAACGCCTGTTTCGCGAAATCATGTCGTCGTGTCGCGCGCTGGAGCAAAACCTGCGCGTGGCCTATATGGGGCCTGCGGGTAACTTTAGCCAGGCTGCCACGTACAAACAGTTTGGCCATGAAGTTGAAGCGCTGCCCGAGGCGGATATTGACGGCTGTTTTCGTGCGGTTGAAACTGGTCGCGCTGACTTTGCGGTCGTGCCAGTAGAAAACTCTACCGAAGGCGCTATCTCCCGCACACTCGACCTGATTGTTGTCAGCCCCCTTAAAATTTGCGGCGAAGTGATGTTGCCAGTGCATCAGACCTTGATGCGCAAAGGCGAAGGGCTGGCAGGGATTCAACGCGTCTACGGCCATGCACAATCGCTTGCACAATGCCAGAACTGGCTTAGCCGACATTTGCCGCAAGCGGAGCGCATCAGCGTGGTGAGCAACAGCGAAGGCGCTCAGCGCGCGTCCCGCGAGCCCGACTCCGCCACACTTGGCAGCGAGGTTGCCGCTGAGTTATATGGCCTGAGCATTATCGAAACCCGGGTAGAAGACGAAGCCAGCAATACCACGCGTTTTCTGGTTTTGGGCGCAACCGACGCGGCGCCATCAGGTCGCGATAAAACCTCGCTGGTGCTTGGCGCACGCAACCAGCCCGGCGCAATTGTCCAATTGTTGCAGCCATTCGCCGATGCGGGAATCTCGATGAGCAAACTGGAGTCGCGCCCGGCACGCTCGGCCAACTGGGAGTATCTGTTTTTTGTAGTGTGCGAAGGCCATCGCAGCGATGCCAAGCTATCCGCCACCCTGGCCGAAGTCGAGAAGGGGGCTGCCTTCCTCAAGATTCTGGGATCTTATCCAGTCTGATTGCCAGGCTGAAAGTGCGGTAAACGAGAAAATTCTACTTCTTATTTCTGCCAATTTATGGAGGGATACAGCCAATCAGCCCTATGGCTCGATCAATTTTAGAACTTGACTATGCAGTTCGGGCAAGTCCTCGTGGATGGTTTTCCAGACCAATTCAAAATCGTAAATACCCATGAAAAGAAAAACTGGTTCTTCTCGGAAGCGAACTCTAAGGCGTATTGAGCTCAAGAGACATTTCCGATCTTTGAAGTCAAAAGAAAAAAGACGGAAGAAGAATTGGAGCGTCTCAGGCATATCAGATCATGCCCATCAAGCAAGACAAAAACATAAAAACAAGCATTCGCAACTTCAACCCCAACATGAGGAAATACCGCTTCCCAATAACCTCGACCTAGTTAGTGCATTTGAAGAAACAGCGGAGACAACACGACAAATTCGGAGGCTGGTACTCAAAGAAAAAAGATCTACGATTTGGCTACGGTGAGTAAGAAGTGAAAAAGCCTCGCAGCGATGCAAGGCTTTTTGTATCTGGCTCCCCGACCTGGACTCGAACCAGGGACCTGCGGATTAACAGTCCTTAAAAATCAATAACTTACAATAGAATACAACACTCTAGAGCAATCATATCAATGGGTTGCGACTGTAGCATTTACCGTGCCTAGCGGCTATTTGTTGCGGGTATTTGTCTGCCAGTGTCCCACCAATGCCCCATATAAATCAGCCAGCCCACAAAGTGGACAGAGCTTCTTTTTTATTCCTTCGATGGACAACGAAGCCCAACAAACCCAGACCTGTTAACAACATCGCCCACGCATCCGGCTCAGGGACCGCAGCAACATCGCCGGGACTAACCGCTAAAGCGTAGGCGTTAACGGTAGCGTACGCGTTGACCACATATTGGAAGCCCATGGCGAAATAGAATTGCCATGCGCCGTCAGCGGCAAGCACGAATTCCGTACCAGACCAGTAATCGCTACTTTGAAGGTTATTAAATTTGAGCACATTGGGGTCGGTGCTGGTCAAGATAGATTGACCAGCAACACCACCTAACTCGGCGTAAAACAGGTGCCCCATCTCACTGCCGGTACAGTTGTACCCATAAGAAATATGAGTTTGA
This sequence comes from Thiobacillaceae bacterium, assembly GCA_043759395.1. Lineage (GTDB taxonomy): Bacteria > Pseudomonadota > Gammaproteobacteria > Burkholderiales > Thiobacillaceae > Thiobacillus. Next base: position 1,516 of record JAYVLR010000339.1, on the reverse strand, counting down.
ACGCTACAACTCGCATCAGGTTGCAAAGTGCTAGGCAAGCGCCAGTTGTCGTAGACGTTAACCCCATCGGTAAAGCTGAGGTTAGCAGCCCAGTTTTTGGCAGCAGCCCAGTTCATCAGGACATTGGCACTGCCGTCGGTTAGCCATGTGATGTTGAGCTCGGTGTCGTAGTAGGCTTCAAAGCTGCTTCCGCTGCCATTTAGGTCACGGCCTACCAGGGCAGCTTGTGCCGCACCGCTCAAGCTAAAAAAACTGAACGCCAGTAGGGCCAATTTCTTATTCATTTGCGCTCACCTGTTTGCCGGTATCAACAGGTTTCGAGTCTAGCATCTAACAGTCTTAGCGGCTGTTTGTTGTGGTGATTATCTGTCAGTGCCTCCTGTGGCTCGCGCGCACGCATACACGCGCGTATTGCTCCACCTGTTACCAACCTGTTACCAGATAGAAACTCAATCCGCTTTACCACGAATCGCCGCCTGACTTAGCCAAGCCAATATCTCGGCACGCGGTTTTCGTTCCTCCAACATGCGTTTGCACTCGGCAAGTAGTTGCTGTCGATACGTTGCGTACTGTTGTTGCGCCAGCGTGTGCGCTGTGCGGTTTATCTCGGTTGTAATGTCTTTTTGCATTGCCGCCGCTTTTCCTTCGTTGTCCCGCTGTTATGTCGCTGTTCTCAGTGTGCTTTGACGGTTGCTCGAAGGATACCGATAGCAGCGTCAAGCGTGTCGTCGTCCAGTTCACCCAGCCTGTTCGTGACTTCAGCCGTCATGGTCAAAGGCTTGCCATATCCCCGGTCTAGCAATTCTCTGGCGGCAGCAATCCGGGTTTTCACGTCGTCGGAGTCGAGCGCGGTCGCCAAAACTTCAATGCACTTGTCCCCATACTCGCGGGCTTTTGTGCCTAAGCCTTTAGGCCGTCCGCCGGGGTTGCCGGACTGTCCGGGTTTGAAGGGGGTTAATCCCCGTGTCTTCGCTTTGTTATCCATAGTGTTTCCTTTCCCTGCCTTTGCGAAAGGCCGTATTTCGCCCTATTTAATTCCGGAGGCCCATTCCATGATGATGCTATCAATCACGCTTGAATAAGTGCCGCCCGGCCAGTTGCCAACATGGCTCAGAATTACAGCGCGGGCTTCCTTACAGGGGTAGTAGTCGATGCGCGGATACTTGCCACGCCGGTATCGTTGCGCGGCCAGCTTGCTTTCCTTCTTCCATGCCTGCCAAGCCTCAACGTCATCAGCCGTAACTACAGGTAATCCGGGTTTCCAATTATTCATTTTTCCCCCTATAGAAAATTGACCACAAAAGCCACAAAAGGCCATTCATGCCGCACCTCTCAGTATGGCGGGATTCACACTGTAACGAGTTGACCATGACATACCTACGCCCAAGTCAACGGCTCTCAGTGACGCGTAAGCCGATGCATTGATATGTTGGGCAGGGTGTGCGGTTTCCGATGCTGTGGCGTGGCTGTTTTTCGGCTTCCCGCTTTTGCCAGTTTTCCCCACGATGCGCTTCCG
>JAYVLR010000338.1:0-3798 GCA_043759395.1 Thiobacillaceae bacterium | reverse complement strand
CGCATCGAACCGCCGGGCTGGATCACCGCAGTGATGCCGGATTGCGCGGCCTGGTCGAGGCCGTCGCGGAAGGGGAAAAAAGCGTCGCTTGCCATCACCGAACCGGGCACGGAGAGTCCCGCCTGTTCCGCTTTGATCGCGGCAATGCGCGCCGAGTTGATGCGCGACATCTGGCCCGCGCCCACACCGACCGTCATGCGATCGCGCGCGTACACGATCGCGTTGGATTTGACGAATTTGGCGATGCGCCAGGCGAACAGCAGGTCGTCCATTTCTTTCGGGCTGGGTGCGCGTGCCGTCACCACCGTAGTGGTGTCCAGAAGCTTGATGTCGGCATCCTGCACCAGCAGGCCGCCAGCCACGCGCTTCATGTCGAGTTGGGCCACGCACCCTGACCACGCGCCGCATTCCAGCAAGCGTACATTCTTTTTCGCGGCAACGGCGGCGACCGCCTCCGGGCTGACTTCGGGCGCGATGATGACCTCGACAAACTGACGGTCAACAATCGCCTGCGCCGTCGCGCCATCCAGCCGGCCATTGAAAGCAATGATGCCGCCGAAGGCCGATTCGGGATCAGTCTGATAGGCGCGGTTATACGCATCGAGCAGATTTTCGCCGTAAGCCACGCCGCACGGGTTGGCATGTTTGACGATGACGCACGCGGGCGCAGCATCGAACTGCTTGACGCACTCCAGCGCGGCATCGGTATCGGCGATGTTGTTGTAGGACAGCTCCTTGCCCTGCAACTGGCGCGCGCTGGCGATGGTGCCTGCGGGCGCGGCGTGCTCGATATAAAAGGCACCCGATTGATGCGGATTCTCGCCATAACGGCAGATCTGCGCGCGCTCGAATTGCAGCGTAAGGCGATCAGGAAATGTATCGCGACCGCCCTCGTCGTTCAATGCGGTCAGGTAATTGCTGATGTGACCGTCGTACTGCGCGGTATGGGTGAAGGCCTTTTTCGCCAGATTAAAGCGCGTGGCATCCGTGAGCGCGCCGCCGTTGGCGTGCATTTCAGCGATGAGCCCTGCGTAGTCCGCCGGGTCGGTAACGATGGCAACGTGTTTATAGTTCTTGGCCGACGAGCGCACCATCGCCGGACCGCCGATGTCGATATTTTCAATCGCCTCGTCCAGCGTATGCGGGCGGGAGACGGTCGCAACAAACGGGTACAGATTCACGCACACCAGATCGATATAGGGCAGGCCGTGTTCGCTCATGGTCGCAACGTGTTCCGGCAAATCGCGCCGCGCCAGAATCCCGGCATGAACTTTGGGATGCAGCGTCTTGACGCGGCCATCGAGCATTTCCGGAAAGCCGGTGAAATCGGCGACATCGATCACCGGCAAACCCGCATCGCGAATCGCCTTGGCGGTGCCGCCGGTAGACAGAAGTTCGACTCCGGCATCAGCCAGTGAGCGGGCAAAATCGAGCAGGCCGGACTTGTCCGAGACGCTCAGGAGGGCGCGTTGAATGTTCATGGTTTGCAGTACGAAGGCTTAATCCGAGAGTCCGTGCTCGCGCAATTTCTTGCGCAGGGTATTACGGTTGATACCGAGAATATCTGCCGCGCGCGTCTGATTGCCGTCCGCGCGGTCGAGAATATAAATCAGCAACGGCTTTTCAACCGAACCCAATACCATGCTGTAAATCTCGGTCGGCTGTTCGCCGTCGAGATCCTTGAAATAACGATTGAGTGCTCGCCGCAAACAGGCTGCAACTTCGGTTTCTTCAATCAAAATAAACCCCTAAACTTTCGTGATGTACCGTTTACGGATACGTCTCCCCATTGATGCATCGTCAGCCAGCTTTCCATCCAGCCAACAACGCATCAGGCTGCGATTCTGGACTGCTCCAGTGCAGCTTCTTCATCGCCACGCGCAGATTCTATATCGCCCCGCGCAGCGTCTATATAACGCAGCCGCTTGTCTGCGCGCGCTGCCTGCGCGAAATACTCGTTGACGGCGATTAATTGTTGTTCTGGTGTGCCCAGCAAATTCATTGCATGTCGAAAAACGCTCGCGCCGACCAGGCCGCGCGTGTACCAGGAAATATGCTTGCGTGCTACGCGCACCCCGGTGACCTCGCCATAAAAGCCATATAGATCGTGAACGTGCTCCAGCAGCACCGCATGAATCTCGGCCACCTCAGGCAACGGCAAATACTGCCCGGTTTGCAGAAAATATTCGATCTCGCGAAAAATCCACGGTCGTCCCTGTGCTGCGCGCCCGATCATCACCGCGTCTGCGCCGGTGTAGTCCAGCACAAACTTTGCCTTCTCCGGCGTGGTGATGTCGCCATTGGCAATCACCGGGATGTTCGCCTCGGCTTTGACCGCCTTGATGGTTTCGTACTCCGCATCGCCCGTATAAGCACAAGCGCGCGTGCGGCCATGGATCGCCAGCGCCTGAATGCCAGCGTTTTCAGCCGTCTTTAATATCGCCAGCGCGTTTTTATGTTCGCGATCCCAGCCGGTGCGAATCTTCAGTGTGACCGGCACATTCCCGGCGGCCGCCACTACCGCGTGCAGAATACGTGCGACCAGTGGCTCGTCTCTCAGCAGCGCCGAACCCGCCATCACATTGCAGACTTTTTTTGCTGGGCAGCCCATGTTGATGTCGATGATCTGAGCGCCATGATCGACGTTGTAGCGCGCGGCATCCGCCATCAGCAGTGGATCAGCGCCCGCAATCTGCACACTGACCGGGTCTACCTCGCCTTCGTGGTTGGCGCGGCGCTGGGTTTTGGCCGAGCCATACAGCAAGGAATTCGACGTCACCATCTCCGACACCGCCATCCCCGCGCCCAGCTTTTTGCACAACTGGCGGAAAGGCCGATCCGTCACCCCTGCCATGGGGGCGACAACGAGGCGATTCTTGAGGAGGTGGGAGCCGATACGCATAGAGCCGGGTATTTTACGCCGGAGCCCTCCGTCGCCCAAGAATTTGTTGAAAGTTTTTTGTTACAACGCCGGTCTTGTATTTAGCGCAAGTCGCTGTGCGATATAGCCCGCAAAAATTCATTGCGCGTCTGGTCGCTGTCCCGGAAACAACCGGTAAATGCCTGCGTAACCACGCGCTCGTCACCGCGCCGATCTTCACCCAGCAGCAGACACAATTGCTCGGCTTCGATAATGCATGCCGCGCCTTTTGCCCGCCCATGCGTCACCAGCGCCTCAGCAATATCGCGCGTCATCCATTCCTGATAGGTAAAGCGATGGCCGATCGCATCAACCATGCGCGCAATGCGGCCAAAGCCGTGCAGCCGTCCGCCCGGCACATAGGCGACATGCGCCACGCCGCGAAACGGCACCAGATGGTGCGGGCACACGCCATGCACTGCAATCCCGCGCACCACCACCATGTCGTCGCGCTCATCGGCAAAACCTTCGCCCAGCGCCTCACCGGGGGAAATCGCATAGCCGCCCAGCAGGCGCTTTTGCCACAGCTCGCGCACGCGCTCTGCGGTGCGTCCGGTATGAACCGAATCCGGCGCCACGCCGCAGGCGCGCAACAGGTCGGTAACGGCCTGTTCAAACGCCGCCGGATCAAAATGCCCGACTTGCGGGATGCCGAAAGTTCCATCCGGCGGCGGCGCGTGGCCGTCGTGATTGCAGTTATCGCTCATATTTATCCTTGAAAAAACCATTAACCACAGAGACACAGAGGCACTGAGAAAAACCGTTGTAGCCAGATTGGGGGTTTGTCTGTGTCTCCGTGCCTCTGCGGTGAGAGGTTGGTTTTTTCATTTGCCTGTATTTATTTGAACGTCGTTTTCAGAAACACCAGGGTCTGCGCC
>JAYVLR010000337.1:0-6867 GCA_043759395.1 Thiobacillaceae bacterium | reverse complement strand
TGGATGAACATGTACGCACGACTCAAGCGCTGCATGACAGTGAACAACGCTTGCGCACCATCCTTGAAACCGAGCCGGAGTGCGTGAAAATCATCGGCGCGGACGGGTGCCTCAAGCAGATGAACCCGGCTGGCCTGGCGATGATCGAGGTGGATGATCCCGGGCTGGTGATTGGCCAGTGTGTGGAGGGCATAATCGTGCCTGAGTGTCGCGCGGCATTCGGCGATCTCACCCGGCGCGTGCTGCGCGGCGAACGCGGCACCCTGGTCTTTCAGGTGACCGGGATGAAAGGTACAAAGCGCTGGCTGGAAACCCATGCCGTACCGCTGCGCGAGGCCAATGGCGAGATTTCACTATTGGGTATCACGCGCGATATCAGCGCGCGCAAGGCCGCAGAAGAAGCGCTGTTTCTGGAGCGGGATATGGCACAAATCACACTGCGCGCCATCGGTGATGCGGTGGTCACGATTACACCGGACGGTTTGGTCAAGACGCTCAACGCTGCGGCCGCCTGTATGACGGGCTGGACGGAGGAGGAGGCGTGCGGACGGCCCTTTGCTGAAGTGTTTGTTTTGAGTACGGCGATTGATCGGGAAAATGTGGGGGCGGCACTCATCGCCCGCTGCCTTGATGCGCGCGCGCCGCTGTCACCAGAAACCTCATTGCTGCTCGCGCCGCGTGACTGTGCCGTTGTTAAGCACAGCGAGGCGCACGTAGTGGAGATCACTGCCGCACCCATTATCGACCGTACGGACGACACCATTCTTGGCGTGGTGGTGGTGTGTCATGACGTGTCTGCGTTGAGTCATGTTGCGAGTCACGATGCGCTCACTGGGCTCATCAACCGGCGCGAGTTCGTGCTGCGTTTGTCGCGCGCGGTGGAAAGCGCACGCACCGACCATGTCGAACATGCGCTGTGTTTTATCGATCTTGACCAGTTCAAGCTGGTTAATGACAGTTGTGGCCACGCGGCGGGAGACGAATTGCTGCGTGCAATCTCGGACACGTTGCGGTATTTGATTCGTGGCGGAGACAGTCTGGCGCGCCTGGGCGGCGACGAATTCGGGTTGCTGCTGCCCGGCTGTTCGCTGGACAAGGCCGCCAGTATTGCCGACGTGCTGCGCGACAAGATTGCCGGCCTGCGGTTTACCTGGGATGGGCGGCGATTCGATATTGGTGCGAGCATCGGCGTGGCAGCGATTCGTGCGGACAACGGCAGCGTGGGTGATTTGCTGCGGGTGGCGGATTCGGCCTGCTATGTAGCCAAGGAAGAAGGGCGTAATCGCGTGCACGTGTATCAGCCCGCCGATATGGCGGTGGCTGAACATCGTGGCCAGATGGCCTGGGTACAAAGGCTGCGCCAGGCGCTGGAGGAAGACCGCTTCGTGCTGCACTACCAGCCGATCGTAGCGCTTCATCCTGGAGAGCCGCGCCGCCATATCGAGATTCTGGTGCGCATGCAGGGCGAAGACGGGAGTCTCATCCCGCCTGGTATGTTCATCCCGACCGCTGAACGTTATCAGCTCATGCCTGCGCTTGATCGCTGGGTGGTGCGCAATAGCCTGGAACGTTTGGCACCGCTGCTGCAAAAGCGCGACATGGTGTGCAGCATCAATCTGTCCGGGCAGTCGCTCTCCGAGGCAGGCCTGCTGCCGATGATACTTGCGGAATTCGAGCGCCTCGCGATTCCGCCCGATACGGTGTGCTTCGAAATCACTGAGACCAGCGCCATTTCGCATCTGGGGCGGGCACGCGAACTATTGCTTGGCCTCAAACAGGCTGGATGCCAACTGTCACTGGATGATTTTGGCAGCGGCCTGTCTTCGTTCAGCTATCTCAAGCAGTTGCCGGTGGACTACCTCAAAATTGATGGCGCGTTCGTTCGCGACATCGCGAGCAATCCTTTCGACCGCGCCATTGTCGCTTCCATGGTGCAGGTGGCGCGCAGCATAGGCGTGCGCACCGTGGCCGAATTCGTCGAGAATGAGATTGTGCTGGGCATCGTGCGCGACCTGGGCGTGGATTTTGGCCAGGGCTATGGCATCGCCCGCCCGCAAGCGCTGGATGGCTTGTTCGATGCGGTGCCGGTGGGCGTGGATTCGCATGAAGCTGCACAGGCAGATCAAGGTGTTTTGATGGAGCGGTGCGCCTGAGCGACAAAACCACTGGCGCGCATTGAGCCGCAGGGTGGGATAGAGTAAAATCCGTCATCACCCGCCCCCGTTACTCAATAATGACGAAGTTTGTGTTTGTCACTGGCGGAGTGGTTTCTTCCCTCGGGAAAGGGATCGCCTCCGCTTCACTCGCTGCGCTGCTCGAATCGCGCGGACTCCGTGTCACTCTATTAAAGCTCGACCCCTACATCAACGTGGATCCCGGCACCATGAGCCCGTTTCAGCACGGCGAGGTGTTTGTGACCGACGACGGCGCGGAAACTGACCTCGACCTGGGGCATTACGAGCGTTTTTCCAGCGCAAAAATGGGCAAGCGCAACAACTTCACCACCGGGCAAATCTACAAATCGGTGATCGACAAAGAGCGGCGCGGCGATTACCTCGGCGGCACGGTGCAGGTGATCCCGCACATCACGGACGAGATCAAGCGGCATATCCGCGACGGCGCGGGCGATGCCGACGTGGCAATGGTGGAAATCGGCGGTACGGTGGGCGATATTGAGTCGCTGCCTTTTCTGGAAGCGATCCGCCAGATGGGCTTTGAAGACGGCCCGGAAAACACCTGTTTCATCCACCTGACGCTGTTGCCCTATATTCCCACTGCGGGGGAGTTGAAAACCAAGCCCACGCAGCACAGCGTGAAAGAGTTGCGCGAAATCGGCATCCAGCCCGACATCCTGTTGTGCCGTGCCGACCGTGAAATTCCGGTCGAAGAGCGGCGCAAGATTGCCTTGTTTACGAATGTGCGTCACGAAGCGGTGATCCAGATGCTGGATTCCGATTCGATCTACAAGATTCCGGCGATGCTGCACGATCAGATGCTCGATGAAATCGTCTGCCACAAGCTGAACATTCTGGCGCGTGCGGCTGACCTGAGCATATGGAAAAAGCTGGTTGACGCGCTGGAGCACCCGGAACATACGGTCAATATCGCTTTTGTCGGCAAATATGTGGACCTCACTGAATCCTACAAATCCTTGTCGGAGTCGATGATCCACGCCGGCATGCATACCCGGAGCAAAATCAAGATTCACTATATTGATTCGGAACAGATCGAGCAATCCGGCATCGATAATCTGCGAGCCATGGACGCGATTCTGGTGCCCGGCGGCTTCGGCAAGCGCGGCGTTGAGGGCAAAATAGCAGCGATTCGCTATGCGCGCGAAAACAAAGTGCCGTATCTGGGAATCTGCTTGGGAATGCAGCTCGCTGTAGTCGAATTTGCACGTGATGTGGCCGACATGGCGGACGCGCATTCCACCGAGTTCGAGCCGGCTACCACGCATCCGGTTATTGGCCTGATTACCGAGTGGCTGGATCGCGGTGGCCAGGTAGAAACGCGCAGCGAGCAGTCGGATCTGGGTGGCACCATGCGTCTCGGTGGCCAGCCCTGCAATCTGAAAGACGGCACGCTGGCGCGCGAAGTGTATGGCGCGGCCAGTATTACCGAACGCCACCGCCATCGTTACGAAGTCAACAACCGTCTGCTGACCGGGCTTGAAGCGCGGGGCTTGGTGGTGGCTGGGCGCGCGCCGGGCACTGATCTGTGCGAAATGGTTGAGCTCCCAAAAGCGGTGCATCCGTGGTTTGTCGGCTGCCAGTTTCACCCCGAATTCACCAGCAATCCGCGCAACGGCCATCCGCTGTTCATCGCTTTCGTCAGAGCGGCGTTGGCGTACCAGACAAAAAAGGTTAAAGCTGCGCCAGCGCAGCAACAGGAGCATGTATGAAGCTGTGCCATTTTGAAGCGGGCATCGACCAGCCGCTGTTTCTGATTGCTGGTCCCTGCGTGATCGAATCCGAACAACTGGCGATGGACACGGCAGGTGCGCTAAAAGAAATGTGCGCAGCATTGGCCATTCCATTTATCTTCAAGTCGTCATTTGATAAGGCCAACCGTTCGTCAACCCAGTCGTTTCGCGGCCTGGGTATCGAAGAGGGGCTGCGCATCCTGGCCGCAGTGAAAGCCCAAATCGGCGTGCCGGTGTTGACCGACGTGCACGAAGATACGCCGCTGAATGAAGTGGCAGCGGTGGTCGATGTGTTGCAGACCCCCGCGTTTCTGTGCCGGCAAACCAATTTCATCCAGAACGTTGCGCGCACCGGCCTCCCGGTGAACATCAAGAAGGGCCAGTTTCTGGCACCTGGCGATATGCAGAACGTGGTGGACAAGGCGCACGCGACAGGCAACGAGCAGATCATGGTGTGCGAGCGCGGCGTGAGCTTTGGCTACAACACGCTGGTGTCGGATATGCGCGGGCTGGCGATCATGCGTGGCACCGGTTGCCCGGTGGTGTTTGACGCAACACACTCGGTGCAGCAGCCAGGTGGTCAGGGCACGACCAGTGGCGGGCAGCGCGAGTTTGTGCCGGTGCTGGCACGGGCGGCGGTGGCAGTCGGTGTGGCAGGCGTGTTTGCCGAAACGCATCCGAATCCTGCTGCCGCGCTGTCGGATGGCCCCAACGCCTGGCCTTTGTCGTTGATGCGCGAATTGCTGGAAACGCTGAAAGAAATCGACGTGCTGGTGAAGCAGCGCGGCTTTATTGAAAACAAATTGATGAAAACCTGATCCGCGAAAGTCGCGGACAAAACTGAACAAGGAAATAAACAGTGAGTGCAATTATTGATGTCATCGCCCGCGAGATTCTGGATTCCCGTGGCAACCCCACGATCGAAGCCGACGTGTTGCTGGAGTCGGGCGTGTTGGGTCGGGCTGCGGTGCCGAGCGGCGCGTCTACCGGCAGCCGCGAAGCGATGGAGTTGCGCGATGGCGACAAGTCGCGCTATCGCGGCCTGGGTGTGTTGAATGCGGTCGAGCACGTCAATACTGAAATCTGCGAAGCGATTATTGGCCTGGATGTGGAAGACCAGGCTTTCATCGACAGGACGATGTGCGAGCTGGACGGCACCGAGAATAAATCCCGGCTGGGCGCGAATGCGCTGCTGGCGGTGTCGATGGCTTGTGCGCGCGCGGCGGCCGAGCAGGCGGGCTTGCCGCTGTACCGTTATCTTGGCGGTGCGGCACCGATGCAATTGCCGGTACCGATGATGAACATCATCAATGGCGGCGCGCACGCCAACAACAATATCGACATGCAGGAATTCATGATTATCCCGGTCGGCGCACCGAGTTTTCGCGAGGCGCTGCGTTACGGTGCAGAAGTCTTTCATGCGCTGAAAAAGCTGCTGGACGGCTTGGGCATGGCGACCACCGTGGGCGACGAAGGCGGCTTTGCGCCTAACCTGGAATCGCACGAAGCCGCGCTAAAACTGATCGTGCAGGCGATTGAAAAAGCCGGGTTTGTGCCGGGCATGGATGTCGCCATCGGCGTGGATTGCGCCAGCTCCGAGTTTTACAAAGATGGGCTTTATCATCTCGAATCGGAAAAGCTCAAGCTGACTTCAGTCCAGCTCACTGATTATCTGGCGGCCTGGTGCGATAAATATCCGATCATCAGCATTGAAGACGGCATGGCAGAAAACGATTGGGACGGCTGGAAAACGCTGACCGACAAACTCGGTGCGCGGATACAGATTGTGGGTGACGACTTGTTTGTGACCAATGCCAAAATTCTGAACGAAGGGATTGCCAAAGGCATCGCCAATTCCATCCTGATCAAGGTCAACCAGATTGGCACCTTATCCGAAACCTTTCAGGCGATCGAGGCGGCCAAACGCGCAGGGTATACCTCGGTGATTTCTCACCGCTCGGGCGAAACCGAAGATGCCTTTATCGCGGATCTGTCGGTGGCCGCCAACGCGCTGCAAATCAAGACGGGCTCGCTGTCGCGCTCGGACCGTATGGCAAAATACAACCAGTTGTTGCGCATCGAAGAAGAGCTGGGTGATTCGGCAAGCTACCCTGGACGTGATGCTTTCCGCCAACGTAACTAAATTTGCGGCGCGGATGAAGCGGCAAGGATTCGCTGGAATCCTTGCCGCTTTGATCGTGCTGATGCAATATCCACTCTGGCTGGGCGAGGGAGGATGGCTGGCGGTACACCAGGGGGCGAACAAGCTCGAAGCGCAGGAAGTGTTGAACCAGAGTTTGCGCGAGCGCAATGAGATATTGCTGGCTGAGGTGGGCGATCTCAAACAGGGACGCGAGGCGATAGAAGAACGCGCGCGCAGTGAGCTTGGTATGATCGCTCCAGACGAAATTTTTATTCGTGTGCTGGCGACCCCCGCCGCTGGTGAAAAAACGGCGACTCCCGTCGCCAGGGAAAACACAATGACTCCGGTCGCAGGAAAAAACAATGAGTGATTTGCAAATCGCCCTGCTGCTTATTGGTGCAGTCATCGTGGCGGCTGTGCTGATATTTAACTGGAATCAGGAGCGCCGTTTTAAAAAGCAGGCTGCTGCTGTGTTCCAGCCGCCAACACGCGATGCTTTGCTGGAACGGTCGGCTGTTTCGCGCGAGGCGGCAGAACGGATAGAACCCGGCTTACGCGAGCCGGTGATTGACGCTGTTGATTTGGCCGACACCTATGACGATGCACACGAACCCAGCATGGGGAACAATCCGATGCCGCTTGTCGGCACGGTTCGTGATCCGGCATTTCAGCGCGGTCAAGCGGCAGCACTCAGGGACTTCGCTGCAATGCCGCCTGCCCATGCTCCCGACACGCAAAGGGAGTCATCATCCGCATACGCTACCCCGCCGCGTTCCGCATCCACACCCGCGTCCCAGAT
>JAYVLR010000336.1:0-2122 GCA_043759395.1 Thiobacillaceae bacterium | reverse complement strand
CCCGTTGTCACTGAAATGGTCGAGGCGGCCACTTTTTTCCCGGCTGAGGATTACCATCAGGGATATTTTGACAACAACCCTAATCAGTCTTACTGTCAGTTTGTGCTTGCACCCAAAGTGGCCAAAGTCCGGGCAAAGTTCGCGAGCAGACTGAAACTCTGAATTGGTGTTTAGTTCGTGCGTAGCACGATGCGCTTGCCGGGTTTGATACTGCTGGATTTTTGCAGCGTTTTATTCCACGATTTTAGCTCAGATACGCCCACGTCAAAATGCCTGGCGATGCTGCTGAGCGTGTCGCCACGCTTGATAGTGTAGGTGCGGCGATGTTCGCCACTTCTGTTTTTTGAAGTGAAGGCAACTTTCCTGAGCATCGGTTCAGGCGCACTTGAGGCTTCGGTATCGAGCGGTAAAACCAGTTCCTGCCCGGCATGTACCGCGCGTTTTATTTCCGGGTTGGCAAGTGTCAATACGCTGACGGAAATGCGGTAGCGGCGTGCGATCGAATAAAGTGTTTCGCCTGCTACGACGGTATGCAGGTTTGATCCTGCAGCTGGATTTGTTTCAAGTCGATCCGTTTTGTCGGCCACGGCACCACGGCCTTTGGTCGGGATCAGGATGGTTTGACTGTGCACCAGTTTTCCGCGCTTCACGTTAAAGCTGTTGTGTTCCTTCAGCCGCGTCATGGTGGTATCAAAGCGTCTGGCGATGGCATCAACCCGCTCGCCTTTTTTTGCCGTGTAAGGCTTCCAGGTATCCCAGGTTCCGTTTTTCAGGTTGTGCTCGAAGCGGTCAGTTTTGTCGACAGGCACAAGGATATTGATCGGCGTGTCTGAACGAATCAGATTGCGCTGAAAAGCCGGGTTGAGCGCGGTGAATTCGTCCATGCCCACGCCGGCCAGGCGAGCCGCAGCGTGGACATCCATGCCTGAACGCACCGCAACCTGGGCGAAATAGGGCTGATTGGGCAATACGTCAATCGCCACGCCAAACCGCTGGGGGTCGAGCACCAGGTTTTTGATGGCAAGCAGTTTTGGAACGTAATGCCGGGTTTCGGTCGGCAGGGGCAGGCTGGCGTAATCGGTGGGCAGACCCTGTTGCAGATTTTTCTGGATGGCGCGTGAGACACAGCCTTCACCGCAGTTGTAGGCAGCCAGTGCGAGTGACCAGTCGCCGAAGTCGAGATAGAGTTTGCCGAGATAATCCAGCGCCGCATTGGTGGCGGCTGTAATGTCGCGACGACCGTCGTACCATCTGTCTTGCTTTAGACCATAGTGGCGGCCCGTGGACGGGATAAACTGCCAGATTCCGGATGCAGCCGATGGGGAATAAGCTTTAGGGTTGAAGCCGCTTTCGATCATCGGCAGCAGTGCGATTTCCATCGGCATGCTGCGGCGTTCTACCTCGGTCGCGATGTGGAACAGATAGCGCCGCGAACGCTCAACCATGCGTTTGACATAGCCAGGGCGTGCGGCGTACCAGGATTCGTGAACAGCGGTAAGCGGATTCTGGGTATCGGCAAATCTGAACCCGCCGCGGATGCGTTGCCATACATCGGCATCATTGATGGCCGCGCCGGGAATCTCTACCTGCGTTGCATTGGAGTCGTCCCGCCATTCGGCAGGCCGGATGCTGACACTGTCAGTGCGCGTAGCTGAAACCGGTTCTGCCCAGGCCAAAGGGGTGAGTAGTGATAGCAGGAGCCAGCAGCCGCTGGCATAGTGGATATTGAAGTCGGGCATTCAGCCTCCCGTACATATCAGAGGTATCATGTTAGCAGCCTCACGGATTTAAAGGAAATCGGGGCAAACGCCGTTCAGGTTTTCGCTAAAACTGCCGATGTACTGTTATCTTCTTCTATCAAGAAATGATCGTGTTCGCCGGGCAAACAGGTTTAATCAATGAAAATGGAGCTGACAACCTCTCCTTGACCGGAATCCGGTCACAGGGGGAGCTTGCGCTTGCGCCCGATGTCTGGGGGCGCGCACGAGGCAGGCTTCGACGTGTGCTGACGCCTGCAATCGAATCGACCGTCCTGCTTGTGGTCTTTGCCGTGCTCATGTTGGGTGTCATCTGGGGCGCAACACTGCACCTCATCAAGCTTGAGCAGGCAAATGCAGAACAC
>JAYVLR010000335.1:0-3832 GCA_043759395.1 Thiobacillaceae bacterium | reverse complement strand
CTGCGCACCACCGATGATGGGGAAGTTGTGGGTAAAACCCAGATTGGTATTAGCCGCGTTGTTGTTATTGATGGTGTAGGTCAGCGTGACCGGCATGTTTACACCTACAGGATCAGGGGAACTGACCATGGTCAGGGTGGGTGAACCCGGTGCATTGACTGTCAGGGTCGCCGAGGCGGCGGCCCCGGTGCCGCTGTTGGTCGAGCTGACTTGGCCCGTAGTGTTGACGTTTGCACCAATCGTGGTGCTGGTGACATTGACCTGAATCGCGCAACTGGTGCCCGCCGCGCCAGTGACACCGCCGGTCAGCGAGATCAGGGTATCGCCCTGCGCGCTGCCCGGCGATACCGTGCCGCCGCAGGTGTTGCTGAAGGCCGGCGTGCTGGCCACCGACATGCCAGCGGGAAAGGGGTCCACCACCGCCAGACCGGCGAGTGACACCGGGTTACCCGCCGGGTTGCTGATGGTCAAGGTCAGCGTAGAGGGCAGGCCCGCAACCACGGTGGCGGGCGAAAAGGTTTTGGTAATGACGGGCGAGTAATAAACGAAGGTGATGTCGGCAGCGCTGTTGTTGCCGTTGTTGCCCGCAGGCTCGTTACCACCCGCAACGCTGACGTTGTTGGTGACGGGCGACGCTGTGGCTGCAGCGGCACCCACCGATACCGTCAGGGTGATCGGCGGTGCCGAGGCGTTCGCGGCGATGGCGTTCGCCAGCGGGCGCACGCAGGTCACCACTTGCCCCGTCGCAGTGCAAGCGTTCCACCCGGTTCCCGTGCCCGACACAAAGGTGAGCCCGGAAGGCAAGGTATCGGTCACGACCACATCGGCGGTACTGGTGGTGAGGGCACCGAAGTTGGAAACCGTCAGCGTGTAAACACCATTGACACCTACGGTGAAATTGCCGTTGTGCGATTTGGTGAGGAACAGATTGGGCGCGTCGACCAGGTTGGTAATCGTGGAGGCGTTATTTCCCGTCAGGGCCGCCGCTTCGCCCGGATTGCTGACCGTGGCGGTGTTGGTGACGCTGGGTGCCGCCGCAGCAGCCACTTGCACCGGAAAAACAATGCTTGTGGAAACCCCGTGGTAGCGGCTAGCGCAGTGGCGCTGCTACACACCACGCGCCCACCGCCTGCAATGTTGTCACCTGCCACGGGCGTATTTGCCGCGCAAGTCCAGCCCGCGCCAACGGTGGGCACGGCGTTCAAGGTCAGGCCAGCGGGCAAAAGGTCGGTGATGGTGTAGGTATCGGTGGAAGCGCGCCCGCCGATGTTGTTGACCACGATGGTGTAGGTGGCGGTGTTGACCCCCAGCACAAAATTGGCGGCGCTTGTTTTGGTTTTGGTGACGGTCAAATCAAAATCAATGACCGGTGTCGTGAGGCTGGTGCTGTTGTTGCCCGTGGCGTTGGCGGGTTCGCCACCGCCCGTGACGCTGGCGGTATTAATGACGCTAGGCGCGGCGGCGTTGGCTACATTCACCGGGAACGTGAGCGTGGTTGACGTGCTGCCTGGGGCAACAGGGGTGCTGTTGTTGCAAGTGACTTGCGCCCCATTGACCGTACCCACCATGCAGGTCCAGCCTGCGCCGGGGGTGGGCACGGCTGCCAGCGTCAAGCCCGTCGGCAGGGTGTCGGAAATGACGTAATTATTGGCCCCGGTACTTGCCCCACCAATGTTGGTGACACTCAGGGTGTAACTGGACGTGCTGATGCCCACTGTGAGGCTGGGGGTTGACAAGGTCTTTTGACCCGCAAGTCCGGACAATTCACCGCGCAGACGGTGGTGCTGATAGTGCTGCTGTTGTTGCCGTTATTGCTGGCCGGCTCACCACCGCCGGACACCGTAGCGGTGTTGCTCACGCTGGGCGCGGCAGCGGCAGCGGGCAGCACGGTGAGCGTGATGGCGTTGGTGTTGCTGGCCCCGGCGATCATGGTTGATGTACTGGTGCAACTCATCTGCGTGGCCGTGGAAGCCGCACAATTCCACCCCGTTCCTGCGGCTGAAACCAGCGTCAGGCCAGTCGGCATGTTATCGATGACGGTGTAGGAATTCGAACCGGTGCTCAGGCTGCCGAGTGTGTTATTGACCGTTATGGCGTAGGTGGCATTGGTGCCGACCGCAAAGGAACTGGTGGCGGTTTTTACAGTGCCCAAATCAGGGCTGGGGGTGATGGTGACGCTGGCCTGATCGTCTTCAGTGCCGATACTGTTGTTGGGGGTGGAATCCGGGTCGAACTGATCGGCAGAAGACACCTGCGCGGTGTTGATGATAGGGGTGGCGCCTGTGACATTGACGTTAAGGGTGAGCGTGGCGGTCGCGCCGTTGTTGAGTGCGCCCACGCGCCAGGTGCCGGCGGGAATCACGCCTACGGCAGCAGTCGAATAACTGCCTTGGCTAGCCGTGGCCGAAACAAACGTAAGCCCCACCGGCAACAGGTCAAGCACCCGCACATCGGTGGCGCGGTCTGGGTCATCGTTGATGACGGTGACGGTGAAGCTGACCGTATTGCCAGGGGTGGCATTGCTGGCGGATTTGGTCAGACGCAAATCGGCGACGATATTGGCGTTGGGGTTGGTGGCCAAATCGCCAAACGCAGTCACGCCGGTAGCGGTAGTCACCAGCGTACCGATGTTGACCGTGTATAGGGTGGCGCCGGGCGAAACCGCCAGCTTGCCGTTGCGATCAAATGCACAGCCGGTGGCATTGCCCGGCAACCCGGTCATTGCACCCAAAAGCGTCACCACGGCATGTGATCGTTTTTTTCCAAATGCCTAAGTTGGCAAGTAACTTTCTGTTGGATTTCAATAGAAACGCCTTCATACAAGTTCGGAATTTGATATCAGCAGTTGTAAGCTTCAAGCCGGCGCTTCAGTTATCCACCTTCACGCTAAACCCCACCTGCCCCGAGGATGCCGGGCTCAACGTTCCAGTCAGTTGCCAGCGAATCGGCCCGACGCCACCGACCGCGGGGGCAGCGATGAGGGTGCACGCGGAAATAGCCGCGGGCAGCGGTCCGCAATTGGCGGCGATGAACGTGGTGTAAGCCGGCGTGGCGTCGCTGATGACGATCGAACTGATCGGCGTGCTGCTATTGTTTTGATATACGACGGTGTAGGTAATTATTTCCGCAATCGTTGCGGTGGCCTTGTCGGTGGTCTTGGTGAGAACCAGCCCGGCGGAGCCGACGCCGACCGTGGTGGCATCGGCAACAAACAGCGTGGCGGCGAGAGAGGGAGCGGCATTGGTGTAGGTAAAACTGGCTTGCGCCGTGATGTTGTCCTGCACGCCGAGCGCCGTGCCGGGCGGGATGCTGACTTTAACGACGATACATAGCTGGTCGCCGGCAGCGACCGCGATCAGGGCGCTGATGATGCCATCGCCGGCGTCGATCTGGCCGTTGCAGTTCAGATCCCGGTAAATGACGACGAGCCAGGCACCGGCGCTGACGGCGCCGAAACTGACCGAACCACCGCTGCCGGCATTGAAGCGGTGTGCATAGAAAACGACGTTGCCGGGCAAGCCGCTTTGCTGACCATTGGGAGCGAAGCGATTGACCGCCACATCGGCGAAATTAACGCCGGCAAAGACCGTGCCGGTCACATTGGTGAAGGTAACGGTATCCGTGGGCCGGTCATAGCTGCCGCCGGTGTTGCCCACTGCGCCGCCGGTGGAAAGATAGCCGCCGAGGTTGAGTTCGACCACCTTCAGCGAAGAAGCGACGGCTGCGCTCGGAATCCAGAGGGTGTAGCCGCCATCAGCCGACGTGACCGTGCTGTCATAGGTGCTGGTGCCAGCCGCATTGGTCACTTTGACCGTGACGCCGGCAATACCCG
>JAYVLR010000334.1:0-2552 GCA_043759395.1 Thiobacillaceae bacterium | reverse complement strand
TGGCATCACGCTTAATCAGGTTGAAGGTTTGGTCGTGGAATCCGGATTGAACGTACCGCTGCTGGGCATGAGTTTTTTAAACCGGATGGAGATGAAACGGGACGGACAGACGATGACTTTGACGCAGCGGTATTGATTCGTTTGCCTTGAGTTTGTTGTGAGGCGGGTTGGTGTAGTTGAGGATTTTGCCGGGCTGCTGACCGTTGGCCGGGGTTGCCGGCGGCAAGTTACTTTCTTTTGCTTCGCCAAAAGAAAGTAACCAAAGAAAAGGCGACCCCGCTCATCCCCGAAACCCCGAAAACCGAGCCTGCCGGGTGGGCGTCAAAGAACTCGCCCCGCTTTTGCTGTTTTAATTTGATTTTTGTGAGCGGGGCTTCAGACACCTTTGCCGCTGATCCACCCGGCAGGCCCAGTTTTCGGCGGGGCTGAGAGGGGAGAAAGTCAAAACCAGGGCGGAGATGACTGGGCGGGTTGAATGCTTGTGTTGAGACGCGCATCGGGGCCACGCGCTTCGCTTACTGCCGCCCTAGGCAGTAAGCGAAGCGCGAATGTTAGGCGCATTCTTTCGCATTCAATTCTTGATTTGGTTGATAGGATGAGAGGGTTGCTTTCAGTTGGTCGGCGCAGTTGAATATGTCGTCAATGCTTTCAAGTGATACCTGCTCTTCTTCCTTCATCTCATTGAATACGCCTAGCCGCAGCTTCTGCGTGTTGTTGAACCGCAGGCGACATATGGGTTTGCGATTATTGTCATCGAGAAGAATGGCGCAATAACTCTGGGCATCTCGCATAACGATCCGCTTCGGGTTTACCAGTTCACGCAGGATGGCCCGGACAGTGTGGAAACCTTCAAGCTCCTCGGCGGAAGTGACAACCAAGGGCTCGGTGGCCACAGGGATCACGGGGGAGGCAGAATCAGCCACTGGTGTTGACTCTGGTGTCATTGCGCCCTTTAGCCGCTCATTGATTCGCTCACCGACAAGCTGTTCGAATGCACGTTTGGTGATCAGCGTGAACTGATCTTTGGCTGCTGGCGTAAACCGCCGGCTTCCCAGCAACTCGGTCGACACTAACCGAACAAATTCTTCAGATGGGCTGATCATCCACTCCGCCAATCGATTTTGAATTGCCCTCGTGTACTTGAGATCGTTGGCTGTGGTGAGAATCGTGTCGAGATCGAAAGCTGCCTTTGCAAATTTCTTCAATTCTTCAACATCACGCTCCTTGAAGTCGAGAATGTTGAACTCGAAGAACGGCTTCTCATCCATCTTGTTAGGCTGTTCAAGGTCTGTAAAGAATCTGTAGACGAGGCCGTTGGTTAGCACCCCGAACCGTGCAGCGGTTACATGAAAGTAACGAAATAGCTGGCCGGCGTGATTGATACTCAGATCACCCCCGGCTTTTTTACACTCGAACAGAATGATCGGCTTTCCATCCTTAAGGATCGCGTAATCAACCTTCTCGCCCTTTTTTGTGCCCACGTCAGATATAAGCTCGGGCGTTACCTCAAGGGGATCAAAGACGTTGTAGCCCAATATCTGAATCAAAGGCATAACCATGGCGTTTTTGGTCGCCTCTTCGGTTTGGATCATGTCTTTGGTGCTCGCGATACGCGACGCCAGAATACGAAGGTGATCAATGAAATCCATAATAAGTTTCCCTTTTGTGTTGGATGGTATGCATTTGTAGCGCAGCTTATTGGTGTAATGCGCCTTGATGTGTGATCCCAAATAGTAACCGTAAACCCATCCAGTCATCTCCCCCTCTCAGCCACGCCGAAAATCGAGCCTGTCGGGTGGATCAGCGGCAAAGGTGTTTGAGCAACGCTACAAAAAACAAAATTAAAAACAGCAAAGCGGGGCGAGTTCTTTGCCGCCCACCCGACAGGCTCAATTTTCGGGAATTCGGGGATGTTGGGGTCGCTTTTCTTTGGTTACTTTCTTTGGCGAGACAAAGAAAGTGACTTGCCGCCGGCAACCCCGGCCAACAGTCAGTAGCCCGGCGGAGTCCTCAACTACAACAACCAGCCCCACAACAAACTCAGGATGAACGATGCTGGGGTGTCCGTAATGAAATATGGCCTGCAATTGCAGGCCATATTGTTGATACGGGAGATTTACTGCTTCGTTTTGTCGCGCTCAATCAGTGCATACGCTGAATGATTGTGGATCGACTCGAAGTTCTCGGCCTCGACCACATACGCATCCACCAGCGCTTCCGCGTTCAGCGCAGCAGCCACGTCGCGCACGATGTCTTCGACGAACTTGGGATTGTCGTAGGCGCGCTCGATGACAAATTTTTCATCCGGGCGCTTCAACAGTCCATACAGTTCACAAGAAGCTTGGTCTTCGACCTTGCGCACCAGGTCTTCAATCCACAGAAAGCCAGTGGTGCGCGCGGTGACGGTGACGTGCGAGCGCTGGTTGTGCGCGCCGTAGTCGGCGATTTTTTTCGAGCACGGGCACAGCGAGGTCACCGGCACGACGACGCGGGTGGTGTGCTTGTAAGCGCCATTTTCAATCGAGCCGATGAAGGTGACTTCATAATCCATC
>JAYVLR010000333.1:0-2322 GCA_043759395.1 Thiobacillaceae bacterium | reverse complement strand
GGTGTTATGTTACTTTAGGCGCTGTGAGCTGATTTGGTTGCGGCGGCTTGCAGTGAAATTTTTCGCAACCTACTCAAGGAGATAAACATGCCAAAGTATGTAATCGAACGAGAAATTCCGGGCGCTGGAAAGCTGAGCACCGGCGACCTTCAGGGAATATCTGCCAAGTCCTGCGGCGTGTTGCGGGAGCTTGGGACATCGATTCAATGGGTCGAAAGCTACGTGACCGACGAAAAAATCTATTGCGTTTATATCGCCCAGAATGAAGCGTTGGTCCGTGAACATGCTCGCCAAGGTGGCTTCCCGGCCAATAAAGTGTCTGAAGTAAAAGCGGTTATAAACCCGACGACGGCCGAATAATTTCGCGGACTTGGATGGAGTCATTCCCATCATCTTTTGAGTATGCGCCCAACCCGACAGTCGAGGTGAGCTGCGCGAAAAGCCGCGCAGCCCCCTTACTTCTACGTTAGGCGTCACAAACCCCGGCCCCGGCTCCCGGAGTTTTAGCTAAGACAGACGAGTCGGTCAACAAAGGAAAAATTATGCTACAAAAAATCCGCATTTTCGACTCACTGCTCCGTGTCACTCTCGTAGTCTTTCTCACTTGCTTAACGTCGCTTACTGCTAACGCTCAGGCAACCGGAATGATTGCAAAACCGGTTCTTCGGACAACGCTGAGTGGAGACGACTCAAGGGAAGCCATCATGTTGACGGTTGAATTTGCGCCCGGAGGAACAACAGGAGTTCACATACACAACGGCGATGAATACACGTTTGTTTTGCAGGGAACCCTCGAACTTACTGCCGAAGGACGAGAAACGAGGCGAGTAACAGCTGGCGATGCGTACCACAACCCACGCGGATTAGTACATCAGGCGAAAAATGTTGGCGACACGCCGGCAATTGTGAAAATAACTTTCATTATCGAAAAGGGAAGGCCAATCACCGAGGCTGTCAACAAATAGATAGGTACGGCTCGCAAGCAATTCTGTGACGCCTAACCCTTCCATCGAGAGGGGCGTCCGAATCCAATATCCGTTGCGTCCGTCAGCAGAACCAAGCTCTCATCACTCATGAGGAAGTATGTTTACTCGACTCGTCACATGTCTCATCGCATCCCTAGGCTTTACCTTCGCGGCTATGGCCGCAGAGATCAAAGTCCTCGCGCCGAAAGCGGCCAAAGAGTCGGTGACTGAAGCAATCTCGATATTCGAGAAGACGACGGGACACAAGGTCAGTATTTCGTGGTCAGGAACCGAAGCCATCACCAAGTGTGTCGCAGACGGCGAAGCAGTTGATGTCGTCGTCAATGCAGCCCAGAACATCGATCGACAGTCCAAGGAAGGGAAGTTGGCGGCGGCAACTCGCACGGACTTCGCCAAATCTGGCATCGGGGTAGCAGTCCCATCAGCAGCAGCAAAGATGGACGTCTCGACGCAAGATGCACTCAAGAACGCCTTGTTGTCCGCTAAAACCGTCGTTGTGTCCTCTGGCACGAGCGGTCGCCACATGGTGGAGGTTTTTGCCAAGATCGGAATTAACGAACAGGTGAAGGCGAAGACAAAGCAACCGCCGTCCGGCGCTCAGATTGCTGACTTTTTGGCTGCGGGCGATGCCGATATTGGATTCCAGCAGATTAGCGAGCTCTTGCACGCCAAGGGAATCAACTACCTCGGGCCAGTGCCGGCCGATTTACAGAACTACACCATCTACTCGGCAGCCATAAGTGCAGGTAGTGCAAATGCAAACGTCGCAAAGGCACTCTTAGCAGCCCTCCGTGCACCCGCGACGCAGGCGATAGTCCGCGCGTCGGGCATGGAACCAATCTGAGTCACGCCGCCGTCGTGCCCACGGACGCCTAACCCTCGCTCAAGCGTCACAATCAACTACACTGGAGATATTCATGCTACCTATCAGCAATCACCGATTCCTTTTGATCACGGCCCTGGTTGGCTTTGCAGCGCTCTTCTTTTCTGCCGCACAGGCACAAGCCCCACAGCAGACTGTCTCCATACTTATCGTTCGGCATGCCGAGACCGATGGATCGCAGCCTACGATTCCGTTGAGCGCAGTCGGCCGCCAACGAGCAGAGTTGCTGGCTCCAACGCTGGATGGCGTGACCTTCACGCATCTTCTAGCAACCCACACGACTCGCGCGCGACAGATGCTTGAAGCTATCGCGGCTAAGCAAGGCCTTCAAATCGTTCAGCTACCTGCGCCTGGCTCAGTCCTCGATGGACAACCTGTGACCGACCAAACCTCACGAAGGGCACCCATAGAACCAGTAGCCGCAGCATTGCTAAAGCTTCCGCCCGGAAGCGT
>JAYVLR010000332.1:0-3436 GCA_043759395.1 Thiobacillaceae bacterium | reverse complement strand
CGGCATCAGGAAGCCGGTTTTTTACTGACAACATGTACAAACAAAATCAACGAGCTATCTGAATCTATTGAACTGGTTAATAAAGAGATAAACGAAGATGAAGCCCGCTTGCAACAGGCTCGGGAAGAGCTGCAACAACTTCCCAAGGATGCGTTGGACATCGAGTTGCAAGCCGCGCTGGTGACGCGAAGCGAATGTGAAACGCAACTTGCGGCTGCGCGCGATGCGCTCGACGGCCTGACCGCACAATTGCGGCTGCACGACGAGGCGCGCCTCGCTTGTGAACAGGGTCTCGACCCTCGGCGCAGTGTGATCGAGCAATTGCGCCTGAAGGATCAGGAAGCGAGGCTGTTGCAATCGCAGTTTGAATTACAACTCAGCGAAGCGGCGGCTGACGAGACCAGCCTCGAGTCAGGTTTTGCCGACAGCCCCAAGCCAAGCCAGTTGCAAGGACAAATCACCCGCCTGCAAAACGAAATCGCGCTACTGGGTGCGGTCAATCTGGCGGCGCTGGACGAACTCACGCAGGCGCAGGAACGTTCCGATTATCTGGGCGCACAGACGACCGACCTGCTGGAAGCCGCGACCACGCTGGAAGACGCTATCCGCCGCATCGACCAGGAATCCCGTGCGCGGCTGAAAGAAACCTTTGACACCGTCAACGGCCATCTGGGCGAACTGTTCCCCAAGCTCTTCGGCGGCGGGCAGGCGCGCTTGATCCTTTCCGGCGGCGAATTGCTGGACGCGGGCGTGCAAATGTTCGCCCAGCCACCCGGCAAAAAAAACGCATCAATTCATTTGCTCTCAGGCGGCGAAAAGGCGCTTACCGCGTTGTCACTGGTATTTGCCCTGTTCAAACTCAACCCCGCGCCATTCTGCCTGCTCGACGAAGTCGATGCGCCACTGGATGATGCCAACACCGACCGCTACTGCAATCTGGTCAAGGCCATGTCTGCGCACACCCAGTTCCTCTTCATTACGCATAACCGCGTAACCATGGAAATGGCGCAGCACCTGGCCGGCGTCACCATGCAGGAACCAGGCGTGTCGAGGATTGTGGCGGTGGATGTGGATGAAGCGGTCGGCATGGTCGAAACAGCCTGATTGCTTGGGATATGGTGTGGCTTTGGGTGTAGAAACGTACCGCCCGCACAAGTCAATAACTTCGCATAATGTATATTACCGATTTATAATATACGGTTCTTGAGAATAGCGCGGTAACTCAAGCCAGCTGCGGGTTTCGCAGCTTCAAGACTGGTTGTGTCCACACCCTACATTAAACCTGGGGAGGGATATGATCAAGTTCACTGTACTCAGTACGAAAGGTGGGGTCGGCAAGACCACTTTGGCGGCGAATCTCGGCGCACTCATGGCGGATATGGGGCTGCGAGTGCTGCTGGTCGACGCCGATGTTCAGCCGGCGCTTTCAAAATACTTCCGCCTCAAACGTGAAGCACCATTCGGGCTGACCAAGATCATCACCACCGGATATGTCACCGAGGATTGCATCTCCCAGACCGTAATCGAAGGTCTTGATATCATCCGCTCGGATGATCCGGATGGCAGCCTTCAAACCTGGTTGCTGCATCGCATTGATCGGGGAGAGAGGCTGGGCAATGCCCTGAATTCCCCCGCAGTCTCGGAAGACTATTACGATTGCGTTCTGATCGACACCCAGGGCACCGTGGGGCCGCTGCAGGACACCGCCGCCCTCGCTGCAACCCAGATCATTTCTCCAATCAAGCCCGAAATTCTGTCAGCCCGAGAATTCAAGACTGGCACGATGGAACTGCTGGCGCGGCTTGAGCCTTCACCAAACTCGAAATACCGGGTAGGGCCGGTGAAGGCCTGCATCTCGATGCAGGATCGCACGGCCGACGCCAGGATTATCGCCGAGTCTATTCGGCAGGATTTCATCAAGCTAGGTGGCCGGGTCACCGTCCTCGACACGGTTGTTCCTGACGCCAAGTCTTACAAGGAATCCGCAACCCTTTGCATCCCCGCGCACCGGCATGAGCCTTCCCGCAAGGGCACGATGCCATCAGCTTACGAGACCATGCACGCGCTTTTGTGGGAGCTGGTGCCCAGCCTTGCCGGACATTACGCCGGAACAGCAGCCGAACAGAATCATGGGCGTGACGGGGTGGAGGCATGATGCCCAGCAGGAAGAAGCCTCCACTCATGCATATCCCAAGCTCGATCAGTGTGGTTGATTTGGCTGCCCGGCATGGGTTCACTCCAAAAACCAACGAGGAAAAACGCTCAGTTCGGGAACGGCTTAGGCTCGAAGCGGTAACCAATAGTCTGAATGTCCCGGCCCCCAAAAGCGGCAGCGACCTCAAGCACGACACCGAGGTAGATGACTCCTGGTCATCCCTCCCAGTCATGGCCGTCCACTTCTACGAGCGAAACCCCCGTAAAGCCAATAACGAGGCTTACGCCGAGTTGAAAGAGAGCATCCGGGTCAACGGCATCTTGCAGCCCCTTAGCGTCACAAAACGGCCGGGGGAATCGCATTACATCCTGTATGCCGGCGGCAACACTCGCCTGCAGGCGATCCGCGAACTGTGGGAAGAGACAGGTGACGCCAAGTACCGCGAGACCCGCGTCATCATCAAGGCATGGCGGGGCGAGGCGGCTGTGCTGTTGGCGCACATGGCGGAGAACACCCAGCGCAACGACATGACGTTCTGGGATCGCGCCAACGGGACGCTGGAAATCAAACGCCAGATGGAAGATGAACGAGGCAAAACCCTTTCGCACCGTGAATTTGAAGCTGAATTAAAAAAATCCGGTCTCCAGACAGATATACGCACAATCAGCATGTATCGCTTTGCCATTGAGAAAATCTGCGACGTGGGGCTGTGGCTTTCCGGGCTATCCGTGCGCACCATCCAGCCTCGACTGAACCTGCTTTTGAAGCTGGCCAATTACCACAACATCGAGGAAAACGGCTTCTATGCCGATGTAGTCACCCCTACCACCAAGGCAATCGCCGGGGAGGTTCTGGATGGAGTTGTAGCTTTTAGCCCCGACCTGTTTCTTGCACGTAGCGAGGCCGCCCTGGCTGCCCGTCTTAATCTTGATGGTCGGGATGTGAGCAAGATGCTCACCGCACTGGAGCGCTTCCCAAGCATGACCATGGAAGGCTTGCAGGCGCTTTGCAAACCCTCCCGACCCATCGAACCCGGACAAAGAGTGCCAGCCATTCTCACTGCAGAGGGGCAAGCGCAGGGCAAGGTGTCAAAGCCCGCCGAACGGGTATCAGCGCACGACAGATCAAGCTCGACGGAACAGTTAGCACCGGATGCGGCTACTGGGACCGAAGGCGACCCCTTAAGCCTCGCAAACACAGCGCTGCCAAACCCGCCTCTGGAGAAGGCGCCTGCCTCCAGCGATCCTTCGGATATCCAAGGTTTCAAGACGTTAATTGAGC
>JAYVLR010000331.1:0-5105 GCA_043759395.1 Thiobacillaceae bacterium | reverse complement strand
TTCACCGGTACGCTCATGTTCCAGCGCGTTCTCAGCAAAGAAGTCGAGAATATTGCGCGCCAGCTCGTTCAGTTTTTCGAAGTCTTCATCAGACTCCATTTTCATGAACGGGATCACCACGGTGCCCATCGAAGCGCCAATCTTCAGCACACCTTTGCCGCCTACCAGAATCGATACGCCCTTATCGTTACCGGGCAGCAGGCCACCTGGAATCACGTTCAGGCAATGCATGCAGCGCACGCAGTTTTTATTGTCGATGCACATCACATTGCCATCACCCAGCGCTGCAGTGGATACATTCGGATGGGCAACAACCTTGTCAGCTGCCACCAGGGTGATTGCCTTGGTCGGGCACTTGCTGATCACGTCATTCACCAGATCCGACATGCCGTGATGTTTGTAGTAATCCTGAACCTGGGCTTCATTCACGCGGATGTTGTCGCGCCAGGTGCCAATCGTCGCCATGTCGGAACGCTGAATTGCGTTGACGCAGTCGTTCGGGCAGCCCGAAAACTTGAACTTGAACTTGTACGGCAACGACGGGCGATGCATGTCGTCGAGGTTGTTGTTGATGACGGTACGCAAAGCCTTGGCTTCGTCGTAGCACGACATTTCGCAACGTGCGGCACCCACGCAGGACATCGAGGTACGCAGAGCGGGACCCGCGCCGCCCAAGTCGAAACCCATATCGTTGAACGCATCGAACGCGCCTTGCACGTCGGCAGTCTTGATGCCCTGGAACATGATGTCGCCAGATTGACCGTGGAAAGCAATCAGACCTGAACCGCCGGTTGCAGACCAGGTGTCGCACAGCTTGCGTAGCAGATCGGAACTGTAATGCATGCCTGCGGGCGGCTGCACGCGCAGGGTATGGAATTCGGCCGCCTCAGGGAAAATAGGCTTGTGGTTTTCATCTTTGAGTTCGGTGAAACGCGGAATCACACCACCGCCATAGCCGAACACGCCGACTGTACCGCCCTTCCAGTAACCAATTTTGGTTTGGTAGGAGGTTTCCAGTTGACCCATCAGGTCAACCATCATGTCATTGTCTTTGGCCAGCCGTTTGAGGCTGGTCACAAAACTCGGCCACGGGCCGCTCTCAAGCTGGTCCAGATTGGGCGTATCGATCATTTGCTTTGCCATGTTTTTCTCTCCTAGAACATTCCGAAATATTTCGTTTCAAGCCCGTTTGGCAATCCGCTTTACGGTATGGCTGCATCGTATTTCCATGCCGCTTTCACCGCCATCATTCTGATGGGTAAATAACCTACCCCCTTTGGGTAGGTTGCAGCCAACCCAAAGGGGGTATGCCGGTTTCCCCAACGTGGTAATGCCTGAATTCTTCAATCAGTGAGACATTAAGCCCCGGCACAACAGCCCGCAAGAGTATTAAAATACGCACCAGAATGCAAGCGCATACTTTGTCGGTCGTTTGAAGCGCCTGATCAGTCAAGCTTGAGATCATGACTCCCGCCCCAACTCCAATCACCTACTCATAAGATATAACCGACATTCATGGCTGACATCACCCCGCTGGAGAAATTCCGCCTGCCTTTCGGCGGGCAGGAAATCGAGCTGCAAAATTTTGTTCATGAATCAGGTGGCGTGCCGTTTTTGCGCATCCGCATCCGCGAAAACAAGCGCTTCACTATTTTTGAGGTCGATCCGGACAGCGCGCAAAAATGGGCAGAAGCCATGCTGGCCTGGGTCAAATCTCACAGCGGGGATGTTGCGTGAGCTGGAATCAGTGGCCCGAACAAAAGCCGGAGGACTACACGCCGAGCATGATTGATCTGCAATTTGATCTGACGGGCGTCACCATACCTGCAGACAGCGCCCTGTTACTCAGCAAGGCGTTGCTGGATGTTTTGCCCTGGCTAGACGAAAACAAAAACACGGGGATTCAGTTGCTAAAAGGTGCTGAAACCAATAGCGGTGATGCAACTGTGAATATCAACCGTCGCACCAAGCTGTTTTTGCGCGTGCCCAAAACACGGGTTACGGATACCGAAAAACTGGTCGGCCAGTCTTTCGATCTCGACGGCCATCCGCTGCAAGTCGGCAATTTCAAGACGCGCGCATTCACCCCATTTAGTAACATCTACTCGCACTTCGTTGACACAGGTAGCGCGGGTGAAGAACAATTCGTCCAGGATGTCATGCGTGAACTGGACGGTCATTTCCAGTTGCGCTGTGGCTTTATCTGTGGCAAACAGCAAACTTTACGCAGCCCGAATGGGGTGCTGCATGGTTACAGCCTGATGCTGCACGACCTACCCCCCCATAAGTCCCTGCGTTTGCAGGATGAAGGTATGGGACATAACCATTTGTTAGGCTGCGGGATATTCATCCCGCATAAATCCATTGCACCGGTTGTTTCGGTGAATATTTGAAAAGGAGAGAAGCATGTCTTACGTAGTAAATGGTGTTGAACTCGAAACCGGCGAAGAAAATTTCCTGCTGGAAGCAGACTTTAGCGAAGAAGTCGTAGGCGTGATCGCCGCCGCCGAAGGCATCAAGCTCACTGACGAGCACTGGATGGTGGTGAATTATCTGCGCGAAAAATTCAAGGATGACGGTTCTACCCCCAATTTCCGCAACATGCTGGCTGAACTTGAAGACTTGCACGAAGGCATCGACTGGAAGAAAAAACTGTACGACCTCTTCCCCAATCAGCCTGCACGTCAGGCTTGCCGCGTATCCGGGTTGACCAAGCCGTACGGCAAGGGCGGATACTGAGTCAAAGGGGTCAGGATTTAGGGGCAAACCCAATCCCCTGGCTCCATCACTATGCACACCACTCTAGTAAGCACCGAACAACTCGCCGCCGAACTTACCAACCCGGACTGGGTGGTGATCGACTGCCGTTTTACGCTAACTGACACTGAAGCCGGGCGGCGCGCGTACACAATCAGACATATCCAGGGTGCGCGCTATGCGCATCTGGACGAAGATTTATCTTCCCCCGTTACCGCCGACACAGGTCGCCATCCCCTTCCTGATGCAGCCGCACTGTACGACAAGCTCGGGGGCTGGGGTATCAGCCACACAAGCCAGGTCGTAGTCTACGATGACAGCTTCGGATCAATGGCCGTGCGCCTGTGGTGGCTTTTGCGCTGGCTCGGACACGAAAACGTTGCACTGCTCGACGGCGGCCTGCCGAAATGGACGCGCGAAAAGCGCCCGGCATCAGATGCTTTGCCCGCCATCATTCCCGGGGGGTTCACCTGCACGCCGAATCCAGCGCTAGCGGTGGATGCCGACACAGTCGAATCCATCCGCCTGAGTACGGCACACCGCCTGATTGATGCGCGCCCGGAACAGCGTTTTACCGGTGAACGCGAACCGATAGACAAGCTTGCCGGCCATATTCCCGGCGCAATCAACTGGGTCTTCGAGGAAAACCTCGATATGGACGGCACCTATTTGCAGCCTGCGGAACTCCGCGAAAATTACCTGTTACTGATGAAGGGTGTCGCACCCGAAAACATCGTCCACAGTTGCGGGTCGGGTGTCACCGCCTGTCACAACATTCTGGCGATGGAAATTGCCGGCCTCAGCGGCTCACGCCTTTACCCCGGCTCGTGGAGCGAGTGGATCACCGATCCCACACGCCCTGTCGCCTTAGGAGAATAGTATGGTCATGCCCATCCGCGTTAAAACCGTCTGGTTCAAAAAAGACGGCGAACGCACGCCTGAAGAAATCGCCTCGGCAGTTGCCACCACCACCTGGCGCGTTGCCGACAAGGCGATCGACAACCTCGGCAGCCAGAACTACGACATCATCACCCCGGATCGCGGCTTCAAACTGATTGCAGAATTCCTCGCCTTCCTGGTGCATTACTGCGACCGCATGGCCTACGACACCTTGCCGCCCGAACGCCGCATGGCGGTATTGCAAGCGGTCAGCAACCGGCTCGGCGAGGTCATGAACCAGAACGTGCGCGAAATCGTCGGCTCCGACGATCCGCGCGATTACAAGCAGGAGTTTGTCGATTTCCTCAACCGTCGCTTTGCCGAATACGGCGAATTCGAATTCCCCGACGACGAACACGCCAGCTTCCCGGCATTGCGTTTTCTCAGTCTGCAAATCCGCGAGGAGATGGGCGACAACGACAAGACCTGGATCATGGATCAGATCATGGACATCGAAATGCCGCAGATGATGGGTACGGTGCGCAAAAGCTTCAAGGGTCTGCTGTCCGACGCGCCGGTCAAGCGCGGCTTCGGCTCGCCGGACATGCTGCCACCGGAATGAGCGCGCATTTTTCGCTGGCCAACGACAGCGCCTACCGTGCATGGCGTGACGCGAAGCTGGCGAATTATCCAAAAAAAATTGACGATCTGGTCGTCCGCATTGACGATCCGCGTGCCCTGACCGCTGCCGAAATAGACGCACTGGAAACCCGCTGCGCTCAAACCAATATGGTCTTGTACTATGCGCCCAGGCAGCCCGCCGCCGACAAATCCCTACCGCACCAGTTCGCCCGGCAGCTCGGGCTCAATCGGCTCGAAGGCAACTATCTGGCGGACGAAGACGGCTTATCCAGCATCACGCCCGCAAGCGACGAATCCCAAGGCCGGGGAGAATATATCCCCTACACCCACAAGCCGATCAACTGGCACACGGATGGTTATTACAATGCACTCGACCGCCGTATTCTCGGCATGCTGCTGCACTGCGTGCAGGATGCCGACAGCGGCGGCGAGAACGCCTTGCTCGACACAGAAATCGCCTACATCCAGTTGCGCGACACCAACCCGGAGTACGTTGCCGCCCTGATGCAGGCTGATGTAATGACCATCCCTGCGCGCATGGACGAGGACAATGTCGCCCGCGCAGCACAAAGCGGGTCGGTGTTTTCGGTAGACGCGACCCAAGGCTTTTTGCACATGCGCTACACCGCGCGCACCCGCTCCATCGAATGGAAACCGGATGCGCTCACACAAGCCGCCGCCAAAACACTCGCCGAAATTCTCAACGACTCCGAACACATCCTGCGCGCCCGACTGGTACCGGGTATGGGCATCATCTGCAACAATGTCCTGCACACCCGCAGCGCGTTTACCGACCGTCGCGATTGCCGCCGCCTGCTGTATCGCGG
>JAYVLR010000330.1:0-4841 GCA_043759395.1 Thiobacillaceae bacterium | reverse complement strand
TGCCGGAAAATACAGTTGTGAAACCGAGTGTCGCAAGATGCTTTTGAGGGGCTTGAGCCGTATGCGTCGTGAGGCGCACGTACGGTTCTTAGGGGGCGGCGGCGCAGCAATGCGCTGCCGCTACCCGACCATAAGGCCGAACAGCAGACGTTCGCTTCAACCCTCCCGAACTTCCGCTACGGGTCACAATAGCGCGATCAATGGTCGCGCTTGATAGCCGACTGCGACCAACATCACTCAACCGTAACCGACTTCGCCAGATTCCTCGGCTTGTCCACATCGGTGCCTTTTTGCAGGGCGGCGTGGTACGACAGCAATTGCAGTGGAATGGTGTGAAGTATCGGCGACAGCGCACCGTTATGTCCGCCGGGCAGTTTGATGACGTGGACAAATTCGGATTCTTCGATATGCACATCGCCGTCGGCAAACACATACAGTTCGCCGCCGCGCGCGCGGACTTCCTGCAGGTTGGATTTCAGTTTCTCGATCAGTTGGTCGTTGGGGGCGATGGTGACGACGGGCATATCCTTGTCTACCAGCGCCAGCGGGCCGTGCTTGAGTTCGCCTGCGGGATAAGCTTCGGCATGGATGTAGGAGATTTCCTTGAGCTTGAGCGCGCCCTCCAAAGCAATCGGGTAATGCACGCCGCGCCCGAGAAAGAGCGCGTGGTGTTTGTTGGCGAAGCGCTGCGACCAGACTTCGACCTGCGGCTCCAGCGCCAGCGCTTCTTGCACTTTTTTCGGCAAACCGCGCAGTGCGGCGAGGTGGGCGGTTTCCTGCCCGGGTGTGAGCCGTCCGCGCAACTTGGCCAGTACCAGGGTCAGCAGGAATAAACCCGCGAGCTGGGTGGTGAAGGCTTTGGTTGAGGCGACACCGATTTCCGGCCCGGCGCGCGTCAAAAACTTGAGGCGCGAATGGCGGGTGAGGGCGGACTCGGGCACATTGCAAATCGTCAGCGTTTTATCCTGCCCCAACGCCTTGGCGTGATTGAGCGCGGCCAGCGTGTCGGCTGTTTCACCGGATTGCGATATGGTCACAATCAGCGCATCGGGATTGGGAACGGAGGTGCGGTAACGGTACTCGCTGGCGATCTCGGCGGTGGCCGGCAGGCCCGCGATTTCTTCCAGCCAGTATGTGGCCACTTTCGCTGCATGAAAGCTGGTTCCACAAGCCAGGAAAGTTACGGCTTTGACCTGGCTCAAAACTTCCGCCGCATCAAATCCAAACCATTCCGGCAATACGCGATCCTGGGCGACAGCGACGGCAACCGTATCGGCCAAAGCGCGCGGCTGTTCGTGGATTTCCTTCTGCATGAAATGGCGATAGGGACCCAGCTCGGCCATGTCGGCCGACTGCTCCGACACCTGCACGCTGCGTTCGACCGCCTGACCTGTGGCATCAAAAATATTGACCGTCAACAGGCCAATATCGGCGACATCGCCTTCTTCCAGATAAATCACGCGCTGGGTAACCGGTAACAACGCGGACACATCCGAGGCGATGAAGTTTTCTTCAATACCCAAACCGATCAGCAAGGGGCTGCCCTTACGTGCGCAGATCAATCGGTTAGGTGAGTCTTCACTCACCACACCAATCGCATAGGCACCGTCAAGCTCCACCACCGCTGCACGCGTTGCGGCCAGCAGGTCTTTACTCTGCCGAAAATGCGACCCGATAAGATGGACAATAACTTCGGTATCAGTCTCGGAAGTAAACGTAAAACCCTGGGCTTTGAGCCGGGTACGCAACGCCTCGTGGTTTTCGATAATGCCGTTATGCACCACCGCGAGGCCGCCGCTAACATGGGGATGCGCATTGCGTTCAGTGGGTGCGCCATGCGTCGCCCAGCGCGTGTGGGCGATCCCTAAATGGCCGTGCGCCTGTTGCGCCGCACACGCCTCGACGAGCGAAGCCACCCGCCCGACGCTGCGCACACGCTGGAGCCCGCCGTTGACGGTGACCAGACCCGCTGAATCATAGCCGCGATATTCCAGACGGCGCAGGCCTTCAAGCAGGATGGGGACGACGTTCCGTTGCGCAACTGCGCCGACAATGCCACACATGATTAGCTTCCTTTGGAGGGTTTGTTTGAAATGTCGGCGGTAAAACCAATGCCATGTTGGGTCGGCTGTGCGGGATTCATCAATTGCCGTATCGCGTCGATTAATCCTGCCAACGCTTGGTCATGGCTGGAGACTTTGCGTTCGGAATTGAGCACGCTTGCGAGCATCACGGCATCATGTTCGGTAAATACGTAAGGGTTGTAGCGCCGACCGCCACGACCTGGCTTTGAGGTCACAAATTGTGATCTCAAAGCCACGGTTTCTTCATCGCCAAGTTGAAGCATGAACGCTTCTGGGAACCGCATAATATTGCGGCGCACAGCCTGGTTAAACACACGCGTTTCTACGCCGTACAGTTCGGTCAAATCCGCCTCCGGCATCACTTTTTGCCCACGAATCAGGTGGACATGAGCACTCAGGTCAATCAGGGTATCGGCCATTTACTTCGTTTTCTGCGGGCGCTTCCAACCGCTGGACGTGACTTGTTTTGCCCGCGACAAAGTGAGTTCATCGGCTGGCGCATCCCGGGTCAGCGTTGTGCCTGCACCCAGTGTCGCGCCTTTTCCCACCGTTACAGGCGCGACCAGTTGCGTATCGGAGCCGACAAAAACGTCGTCCTCGATCACGGTACGATGTTTGTTTGCGCCATCGTAATTACAGGTAATCGTACCGGCACCAATATTGACGTTCTTGCCTATCGTGGCATCGCCGATGTACGACAGATGGCCAATTTTTGAACCGTTATCAATCTGGCTGTTCTTGATTTCAACAAAATTGCCGACATGCACGTCGCGCGCAAGCCGGGTGCCCGGGCGGATCCGGGTAAAGGGTCCGAGGCGACCTTCCTCACCAATTTCAGCCTGGTCGATCAAGGTGAAAGCATCGATGCGCGTGCCTGCCGCCACGCTCACATTACGCAGCACGCAGTTAGCGCCCACTTGCACGTTGTCGCCCAGTTTAACTTTGCCTTCGAACACGCAATTGACATCAATCAACACATCACGCCCGCAGTCCAGCGTGCCGCGCACGTCCAGGCGCGCCGGATCCATCAGCGTCACACCCGCCACCAATAATTGTTGCGCCACTTCTGCCTGATGGATGCGTTCCAGCTCAGCCAGTTGTGCCTTGCTGTTCACGCCCAGCACTTCCCATTCATGGGCGGGTTGATGGGTCTCGACCACCACCCCATCGCGCACCGCCAGCGCAATGATGTCGGTGAGGTAATACTCGCCCTGTGCATTGTCGTTTTTAAGTTCGGCAATCCAGTGTTTGAGGTGTCGTGTCGCCACCGCGAGGATGCCCGTGTTCACCTCAGAAATGGCACGATCTGCCGGTGTCGCGTCCTTGTGCTCGACAATGCGCGTCACCCTGCCGTCAACGCGCACGATACGACCGTAGCCGTCGGGCTGCGCCAGGTTCACCGTCAACAGCCCCAGCTTGCCCGCCTGCGCGGCCGCCACCAGCGGTTGCAAGGTCGCGGTGTGCGTCAGCGGCACATCGCCGTACAACACCAGCGTCACACCGTCGTCAGCTAGCAGGGGCAGAGCCTGCTTCACTGCGTGACCGGTGCCATGCTGTTCAGCCTGAAGCACAAACGTCAGCTTGTCGTCAGCCATCGCCTGCGGCACCGCCTCACCACCAAAACCATACACCACGAAAGTCTGCGCCGCGCCCAACGCGTGCGCGATATCCACCACATGCCCCAGCAGGGGCTTGCCCGCCAGCTTGTGCATCACCTTGGGCAAGTCAGAACACATGCGGGTGCCTTTGCCCGCAGCAAGGATCAGGATTTCAAGTATCGGATTCATGGGCGGTTCGATTTCATTTTCATTCACATTCATTCACCATATTTTCACTCACGTTTGCCCATTCGCATACTGGGCAAAACGCGCGCCAAGTATAAATCCTGCGCACCGATGCCAGAAATGAAAAAAGGCAACCCTCAGGTTGCCTTCGAACTCAGGCGGTTAACGTCATCAACTCAGTTTGCGCAATTTGTTGATTGCGGCCAGTTGCGCAATCGCTTGCGCCAGTTCGGCCTGCGCTTGGGCGTAATCCATGGTTGCCGCTTTATCTTTCATCGCTTCTTCGGCGGCGTGCTTGGCTTCAAGCGCTTTGGCCTCGTCCAGATCGGCACCGCGAATGGCGGTGTCGGACAGGATGGTGACGATGTGCGGCTGGATTTCGAGAATGCCGCCCGAGACGTAGATCAATTCTTCTTCGGCCTGGTCGGGCACCTTGATGCGCACCGAACCCGCTTTGAGCGTGGTCAACAGAGGGGTGTGCCCGGGGTAAATTCCCAGCTCGCCGCGCGCGCCGGGTGCGACCACCACTTCGGCGATGCCGGAGTAGAGCGACTTTTCTGCGCTGACGATGTTGACGTGTAGGGTCATGGCCATTTGGAACCTCGTGAGGAGTGAGGAGTAAAGAGTGCGGAGTCCGATGCTGGAGCTTTTACTCCTAACGCCAAACCCCTCACTCCTCACGCATTACTGTATCGTTTTCGCCTTTTCGACGGCTTCTTCGATGCCGCCGACCATGTAGAACGCCTGCTCGGGCAAGTGGTCGTATTCGCCGTCGACAATCGCCTTGAAGCCGACGATGGTTTCTTTCAGCGTGACATACTTTCCAGGCGCGCCAGTAAAGACTTCGGCGACGAAGAAAGGCTGTGACAAAAAGTGAGCTTCCCCCGGTTTTTCGTCTTCCAACGAGCGGTATTCATGCTACCTGTTTTCCATCTGTTGAGCCGCAAGCCAGTTCTGCAAGAACAGCGCAGGC
>JAYVLR010000329.1:0-6569 GCA_043759395.1 Thiobacillaceae bacterium | reverse complement strand
GCCGCAGGTCCGAAATGGCTGAAGGACTGGTTGCCTTTGGCTTCGGCTTTTTTCATCGCATCTTTGAATTCGACGCGCGACAGGCCGTGAAAACTGTCGCCTTCGATCACCGCAGCGTTAATTTTTTCGCGAAAGAAAATATGTTCAAACGCGCGTTTGACCGTGGTGGTGCCCGCGCCGGAAGAACCGGTCACCGCAATCACGGGGTGTTTTTTGGACATACAGAACTCCTGAGTAGGCAGATTGAAAGCGTTATTGATCCGGCCACACGAGAATCTGACAAGACTGCCGTAGCGGGCGAACCACCACTCAATTTGTGAACTGTTTAGTGGCCGGGTCAATAACCGGGCAATTGTACCTGCGCCAAGCGGGGCTTGTCACTGCTACCAGGGCTGCTGGGCGGTATAATCGCCCGGTTCAGAAACCACGCTCCACCACGAATCAAGCCATGCAAGAAAAATACCTCCCCGCCGAAATCGAGGGTGCCGCGCAGGCGCAATGGGAAGCCGCCCAGACTTATCGCGCGATCGAGGATGCGTCACGCCCCAAGTATTACTGCCTGTCGATGTTCCCCTACCCGTCGGGCAAGCTGCACATGGGACACGTGCGCAACTACACCATCGGCGACGTGCTGGCGCGCTATCACGCCATGCGCGGCTTCAATGTGATGCAGCCGATGGGCTGGGATGCGTTTGGCCTGCCCGCCGAAAATGCGGCGATTGCCAACAATGTGCCGCCTGCCGCCTGGACTTACGCCAACATCGACCACATGCGCGCGCAGTTGCAGGCGCTGGGGCTGGCGATTGACTGGTCGCGCGAACTCGCCACCTGCAAGCCGGATTACTACCGCTGGGAGCAGTGGCTGTTTACCCGCCTGTTCGAGGCGGGCATCATCTACAAGAAGATGGCGACGGTGAACTGGGATCCGGTCGATGCGACCGTGCTCGCCAACGAACAGGTGATCGACGGGCGTGGCTGGCGATCGGGCGCGCTGGTCGAAAAACGCGACATCCCGATGTATTTCTTCCGCATTACTCAATATGCAGATGAGTTATTGAGCGGGTTGGACACCCTGCCCGGCTGGCCCGAACGGGTAAAGACCATGCAGGCCAACTGGATCGGCAAGAGCGTCGGCGTGCGCTTCGCCTTCCCGTATCAGCTCGATGGCAAGGATGGACAACTGTGGGTGTTCACCACCCGTGCCGACACCATCATGGGCGTGACCTTCTGCGCCGTCGCCGCCGAACATCCGCTCGCCACCCGCGCGGCACAGGACAATCCCGACCTCGCCGCCTTTATCGCCGAATGCAAGCAGGGCAGCGTGGCCGAAGCCGACATGGCGACGATGGAAAAGAAGGGCATGGACACCGGCCTCAAAGTCATCCATCCGCTCACCGGCGAAGCGATCCCGGTGTGGGTCGGCAACTACGTGCTGATGAGCTACGGCGACGGCGCGGTGATGGCTGTGCCTGCGCACGACGAGCGGGATTTCGGTTTTGCGCAGAAATACGGCCTGCCGATCAAAGAAGTTATCAGACGTACCAAAGAGAAGTCCGCTGTTGAAGAAAAAATTAGAGTGATGGGTGAGCGGCGAGACCCACACATTCCAATTCGGTATCAGCCAGAGGATAGGGAAGGAGACCTGCGAGAGGCATTCACAGAGCATGGTGTGTGCCTCAATTCCGGCAGCAAATACGACGGCCTCGATTACGCGGATGCCGTGGATGCCATCGCCGCCGACCTCGCCGCACTCAAGCTCGGCGAAAAGAAAACCCAGTTCCGCCTGCGCGACTGGGGCATTTCGCGCCAGCGCTACTGGGGCTGCCCGATCCCGATCATCCACTGCGACAGCTGCGGCGACGTGCCGGTGCCGGCCGACCAGTTGCCGGTGGTGCTGCCGGAAGATGTGGTGCCCGACGGCTCCGGCAATCCGCTCAACAAGCGCGCCGATTTCGTCAACTGTACCTGCCCCAAGTGCGGCGGCGCGGCGCGACGCGAGACCGACACCATGGACACTTTCGTCGAGTCGTCCTGGTACTACGCGCGCTACGCCTGTCCCGATTTTGCCAGCGGCATGCTCGACGCGCGGGCGAATACCTGGCTGCCGGTCGATCAATATATCGGCGGCATCGAGCACGCGATTCTGCACCTGCTGTATGCGCGCTTTTTTCACAAGCTGATGCGCGACCAGGGGCTGGTAACGAGCGATGAACCGTTCACCAACCTGCTGACGCAAGGCATGGTCATCGCTGATACCTACTACCGCGAAAGCGCAGACGGCAAGAAAACCTGGTTCAATCCTGCGGATGTTACGGTCGAAGCAAGCGGTGCGCGGCTGATTGCCGACGGCCAGCCGGTGATCGTGGGCGGCATCGAAAAAATGTCCAAGTCCAGGAACAACGGCGTTGACCCGCAGGCGCTGATCGACCTGTACGGCGCGGACACCGCGCGCCTGTTCACGATGTTTGCCGCGCCACCCGAACAGAGTCTGGAATGGTCGGATGCCGGGGTCGAGGGCGCACATCGCTTTCTGAAGCGGCTGTGGAAAGCCGTTTACGACCATGTACAAAATGGCGTAGTAGCTGCGTATCAAACCGGTGAATTGCGCGAAGAATTGAAAACGCTGCGCCGGACTTTGCATCTGACGATCCAGAAAGTGAGCGACGATATCGAACGCCGCAAGCAGTTCAATACTGCGATTGCCGCCGTGATGGAACTGATGAACGCCCTGGCAAAAATCGAAGGCGACGATGCCGTGACAAGAAGCGTGCGTCAGGAAGTGCTCGAAATCGCCGTCGCGCTGCTCGCACCCATCGTTCCGCATATCAGTGAAGCGCTCTATATTGAATTGAAGCCCGGCACCGAACTCAAACCCGGCACGGCGATGCTGTGGCCGGACGCGGACGAGGCCGCACTGGTGCAGGACAGCATTGAACTCATGCTGCAAATCAACGGCAAGCTGCGCGGGCAAATCGTGGTTGCGTCTACCGCCGCAGCGGACGCCATCGAAGCCGCTGCGCTATCGTCAGATGCCGCCATCAAATATCTGGAAGGCCGTCCGCCGAAGAAGGTGGTGGTAGTTCCGGGTCGTTTGGTTAATATCGTGTTATGAAACCGGATACCATCAAACTTGGCCGTCGAAGCTTTTTGATGCTGCTTCCCGTCGTGTTGGCGGGATGCGGGTTTCAGCTACGCCGGCTGGACGGGGTTCCGTTCGCGAGCATGCATCTCGATGCGCCTGCCGACAGCGCGGTGAGCCTGCGTATCCGCAAAGCACTGGAATACAGCGGCCATGTTCGGCTGGTCAGCCTGGCCGATCAGGCCGAGGCGGTGTTGAAACTGGGGCAGGAAAATCGCAGCAAGACCATTCTTTCCTTATCCGGCGCGGGGCGTGTGACGGAATACCGTTTGGGGTATCGCCTTTCCTACAGCGTGGCGGGCAAGGATGGCCGGGTCTGGATCGACCAGGACAAGATTGAGCTGACCCGCGATTTCACCTATAGCGACTCCGCCCTGTTTGCGAAAGCCGCCGAAGAACAATTGCTGTACCGCAACATGGAAGACGATGCGGCACAGCAAATTTTGCGGCGCCTGCGCAGCCTTAAGCTGTCGCAGCTTGAAACCGGGCGCAGCTCGAAGCTGCCGTAGCCTGAACCTCCTTGAATATCTCTCCCGAACGTCTCGCAGAACACATCACAAAGGGGCTTGCATCCCTGTATGTGGTATTCGGCGACGAGCCGCTGACCGCCATCGAGGCTGCGGACAGTCTGCGCGCAGCAGCGCGTGCGGCAGGTTACACCGAGCGTACTGTGCATTCGGTGCAGGGGCGATATAACTGGAATACAATTTTTGCGGGCGGGGATAATTTTTCGCTGTTTGCCGAGCGCCGCCTGACAGAAATTCATATCCCGTCCGGCAAACCCGGAATCGAGGGCGGCAAAGCGCTGGAAACCTATTCCAACCAGCTCCCTGCTGATACGCTCACATTAATTACGCTGCCGGGGCTGGACTGGCGAGCCACGCAAAGCCGCTGGTTTTCGGCCTTGGCAAGTGCGGGCGTAACCATCGAATCCCGTCCGGTCGAACGCGCGCAGCTTCCGGGCTGGATAGAACGGCGGTTAGCCCGCCAGGGGCTGTCTGCCGAGCGCGCCGCGCTGGGGTTTCTGGCGGATCGGGTCGAAGGGAATTTGCTGGCCGCGCAACAGGAAATCGATAAATTGGCGCTGCTGCTGCCTGCCGGGAAAGTCAGCCTCGCCGATATTGAAAACGCCGTGGTCGATGTCTCGCGGCTTGAAGCCGAACAATTGCAGGATGCCTTGTTGCAGGGCGATACCGCGCGCTACGCACGCATCGTGGCCGATCTTAAAGATTCGGGTGAGCACCCGGTGGCGTTTATGTGGCGTTTGGCCGATGTCGTTCGCTTGCTGCTGAAGCTAAAATTCGGCATCAAGCAGGGCGAGCCGCTGGCGATGCTGATGAAGCAGGCGCGCGTGCGCGATCAACGCCGACCTTGGGTAGAAAAAACACTGGCGCGCCTGAGTCAATCGCGGGTCGAAGCTGCCCAGGCGATGCTGGCGCTGCTCGACCGGCAGGCCAAAGGCCTTGAACGCACGGGCGATCCGTGGGATACGATGTTACGAATGGGGCTGGTGATGGCGGATCCGGCAAAAATAAGGAAGCAAGATGGACGTTAAACTTTATATGCAGGCGCTAGGCAAACAGGCGCGCGAAGCATCGCGTGCGGTTGCCCGCGCCGATGCCAACCAGAAAAACCGCGCTTTGCTGGCGATGGCGGCGGCGATTCGGCGCGATGCGCCCAAGCTGCTCGCGGCCAACGCGCGCGACATGGAGGCGGCGCGTGCCGCAGGGCTTGATGCGGCCTTGCTCGACCGCCTGCAGATCAATGAAAAATCCGTAGCGGGCATGGCCGAAGGTCTGGAGCAGATTGCCGCCTTGCCCGATCCGGTGGGCGAGATCACCGATCTGAGCTATCGCCCGTCCGGCATTCAGGTTGGCAAGATGCGCGTGCCGCTAGGCGTCATCGGCATCATTTACGAAGCGCGCCCGAACGTGACCGCCGATGCGGCGGGGCTGTGCCTGAAGTCCGGCAACGCGGCGATTTTGCGCGGCGGCTCCGAGGCGATGCTGTCGAACCAGGCGGTGGCCGCGTGTGTGCGCGAAGGCTTGCTGGCGGCAGGCCTGCCCGAGGCCGTGGTGCAAGTGGTGGACACCACCGACCGCGCCGCAGTCGGCGAGCTGATTACGATGCAGGACACCGTGGACGTGATTGTGCCGCGCGGTGGCAAGGGCTTGATCGAACGCATCATGAATGAAGCGCGCGTGCCGGTCATCAAGCATCTGCACGGCGTATGCCACGTCTACATTGACGATGCGGCTGATATTGAAAAAGCCATTCGCATCGCCGACAACGCCAAAACCAGCCGCTACGGCACCTGCAATACGATGGAAACCCTGCTGGTGGCAGCCAGCGTGGCGCAGGCGGTGTTGCCGCGCCTGGCCGAGATTTATCTGGGCAAAAATGTCGAGCTGCGCGGCGATGAAGCTTCACGCGCGCTGGTGGCGATGAACGCTGCGACAGAAGAAGACTGGCACACCGAATACCTTGCGCCGATTTTGTCGGTGCGCATCGTTGACGGTCTGGATGCCGCCATTACGCATATCAACACCTACGGCTCGCAGCATACCGATGCGATCGTCACCGAGAATTACAGCCATGCCCGGCGTTTTTTACGCGAGGTGGATTCGGCTTCGGTGATGGTCAATGCATCCACCCGCTTTGCCGACGGCTTTGAGTATGGCCTGGGTGCCGAGATCGGGATTTCCACCGACAAGATTCATGCGCGCGGCCCGGTCGGGCTGATCGGCCTGACCTCGCAGAAGTGGGTCGTGCTCGGCGACGGGCACGTGCGCGGTTGAAAACCATGAACCACAGAGACACAGCGGCACGGAGAAAACCGGTGTTTCTGTGTTTCTGTGTTTCTGTGGTTAAGGGTGTTGGGGGATGAGTGCAATAGGCATCTTCGGCGGCACGTTTGACCCGATTCATTATGGCCATCTGCGGCTGGCCGAGGAAATGGCGGACGCACTGGATTTGCGCGAAGTGCGCTTCATCCCGGCAGGTCTTCCGCCGCATCGCGCCGCGCCGCGCACGTCGGCTGCACACCGGCTGGAAATGGTGCGGCGGGCGATAGCGGGCAACCCGCGTTTTGTGCTGGATGAGCGTGAGGTGCATGCATCGCGCACGAGTTATACCGTCGATACGCTGGGCGA
The DNA here is from genome assembly GCA_043759395.1 of Thiobacillaceae bacterium. Taxonomy (GTDB): domain Bacteria; phylum Pseudomonadota; class Gammaproteobacteria; order Burkholderiales; family Thiobacillaceae; genus Thiobacillus. Next base: position 278 of record JAYVLR010000329.1, on the reverse strand, counting down.
ATTGCGCAGCGAACTGGGCGCGCAGCAGCCGCTTTATTTATTGCTCGGTGCAGATGCGTTTCTGGGGCTGCCCAGTTGGCACCAATGGCAGCGCCTGCTTGGTCTGGCACATATCGCGGTGGCACAACGCCCAGGCAGCAACTTGCAAGAGGCGTTGCCAGAGGCATTGCGGCGCGAAATGGGTATTCACCCTGCCGAATCGGTCAGCGTATTTGACATGATGCCGCTGGCGATTTCTGCCAGTGCTGTACGCGATGCCCTGGCACAGCAAAAAAGTG
>JAYVLR010000328.1:0-9003 GCA_043759395.1 Thiobacillaceae bacterium | reverse complement strand
CCGAGCAGCACCGCATCGGCCGCGCGCGCAAGCCTGAGCGTCGCTTCGGGCAACGGGTCGCGTGCGGCATCGTATCCCGCGCCACCGATCGGTGCAGTTTCCATTTCGATTTTTTGACCGTCGGATTTCAGCGCGTTCAGTACTTTTACCGCCTGCGCAACAATTTCCGGGCCGATACCGTCACCGGGCAATACTGCAATCTTCATACTTAGGATCCACTAAATAACCAGGGTGCTTCCTGCTTGCGCCGAGCTTCGTATGTCTTAATCTTGTCCGCCTGCAGCAAAGTCAAATCAATGTCATCCAAGCCATAGAACAGCCGGTGTTTGCGCCCCGCATCCACCGCGAAGGGAATGATTTCATCTGTGGGCGTGGTGACGGTCTGCTTGTCCAGATCAACCGACAGCACATAGCCTTCATTCGCTTCGCATTCCTTGAATAGCCGGTCTACGATGGCGGCATCCAGCACGATGGGCAGGATGCCGTTCTTGAAGCAGTTGTTGTAGAAAATATCGGCGAAGCTCGGCGCGATGATGGCGCGAAAACCCGCATCTTCCAGCGCCCAGGGGGCGTGTTCGCGGCTCGAGCCGCAGCCGAAATTGTCACGCGCGAGCAGCACCGACGCGCCCTGATAGCGCGGCTGATTCAGCACGAAATCCGGGTTCAGCGGGCGGTCATGATTCGATTTACCCGGCTCGCCGTGATCGAAATAACGCCATTCGTCGAACAGATTGGGACCAAAACCCGAACGCTTGATCGACTTCAGAAACTGTTTGGGAATGATGGCATCGGTATCAACATTGGCGCGATCCAGCGGCACCACCAGGCCGTCGAGCGTGGTAAACGCCTGCATTATCGGCTACCGGCGCGCTCGATGGCACCGCCCGCTTTGCCAATATCCTGACCGATGCCTTGTACGGTGTTGCAGCCGGCCAGCGTCAGTGCAGCGGCAATCAAAATGGCGAGCATGGGATTCATGGCTTTCATAGCTTTCATGGCTTTCATCGTTTTCTCCTAAAAATATTCAATCACAACAGGTTTGATGTCCGCTCTGCAGCGCCAACTGAATCGACGGGCACGGCACATCGGCATAACTACAAAACACACAACAATCACCGGCCCTGGGCGTTAACACCGCCGCACACGCCGGGCAGTCGAAATACCACTGGCAAGCATCGGTCGGCATGACGCAGGCCGTCACCGCCCCGCATTGCGGGCAGGTCAGATGCGTCGTTAAAACCGCTTCAAAAACTGCGGACATCGACAAAATGTCCCGCACACGCCGCTGCCGCAGCCATCGCCGGGCTGACTAAATGGGTACGCCCGCCCTGCCCCTGCCGCCCTTCAAAATTGCGGTTAGAGGTGGACGCGCAACGCTCGCCCGGTTCCAGACGGTCGGCGTTCATGGCCAGACACATCGAGCAACCCGGTTCACGCCACTCAAACCCAGCCGCCACAAAAATCTTGTCCAGACCTTCCCGTTCGGCCTGCTGTTTGACCAGACCCGAACCCGGTACCACCATCGCCAGCTTGACGTTGGCAGCCACTCTGCGCCCTTTGGCCACCGCCGCCGCTTCGCGCAGATCCTCGATGCGCGAATTGGTGCAGGAACCAATAAAAACTTTATCTACAGCGATATCAGCCAGCCGCGTTCCTGCTTGCAAACCCATGTATTGCAACGCGCGCGTCCAGTCATGCTGTTTAACCGCGTTCGGCGCATCAAGCGGGTTCGGCACACGTCCACTGACTGTCGTCACCATTTCCGGCGACGTACCCCAGGTGACTTGCGGCTCGATCTTCGCCGCATCCAGTTCAACGATTTGATCGAACACGGCATCGGCATCGCTTTGCAGCGTCTTCCACCAGGCAACGGCTTTATCCCACACCTCACCTTTGGGTGAATAGGGACGGCCTTTCACATAATCGATTGTCGTATCGTCCACCGCCACCATACCTGCACGCGCACCGGCCTCGATCGCCATATTGCACAGCGTCATGCGGCCTTCCATGGTCAAGGCGCGGATGGCCGAACCGGCAAACTCCAGCGCGTGGCCCGTGCCGCCGGCGGTGCCGATTTCGCCAATGATAGCGAGCGCAATATCCTTCGCGGTCACGCCGCGTCCCAGCACGCCCCCAACTTTAATCAGCATGGTTCTGGACGGTTTTTGCCACAGGCATTGTGTCGCCAGAACGTGTTCGACTTCCGAGGTGCCAATCCCGAATGCCAGCGCGCCGAATGCGCCGTGCGTCGACGTATGCGAATCACCGCACACCACCGTCATACCGGGCAGGGTCAGGCCCTCTTCCGGACCGATGACATGGACAATTCCCTGCCGGATATCGTCCATCTTGAATTCGGTGATGCCGTATTCCGCACAATTCGCGTCCAGCGTCTCGACCTGCAGGCGCGAAATCGGGTCGGCAATGCCGCGCGAACGGTCGGTTGTCGGCACATTGTGATCCGGCACTGCAATCGCCGCGTCAGCGCGTCGGGGCAAGCGCCCCGCCAGCTTCAAGCCTTCAAACGCCTGCGGGCTGGTCACTTCATGCACCAGGTGGCGATCGATATACAAGAGCGTAGTGCCGTCGGACTCGACGTGAACCACGTGCGTGTCCCACAGCTTCTGGAATAGGGTTTTTCCTGACATGCGAACCAACTTGTATCTAAAAGGTAATTATTTCATAGCTTGGGCATCACTGGCACGGATTTTGTGCCACCCCAGACCAAATACACCGCCCACGCCAAAGCCGCACTGAGTGCGGCGAGGGTGAAAGTCCACGCCGAACCCAGACTATCCCAGCTCAAACCGCTCACCAGGCCACCCAGGGCGCCGCCCACGCCATAGGAAATGCTGGTGTACAAAGCCTGCCCGCGCGCCTGGTGACGGCCTTGAAAATGCCGGTGGATCAGGCTCACTGCAGCCGCATGATAGGTACCAAAAGTGAAGGCATGCAAAACCTGCGCACCCCAGATCAGCCAGGCCGACTCCACGCCCCAGGCGATAATCAGAAAGCGTACGACAGCTATCGCAAAGCTGCCCAGGATCAGTTGGCGCGGCGTCACCCGCGCGAAAATACGCGGAATGATGAGGAAGATTCCAATCTCGCACAGCACACCCAGCGCCCACAGCCAGCCCACCGTGCTTTTATCGTAGCCATGGTCAACCAGGTAAATCGAATAGAAAGTGTAATACGGGCCATGCGTCGCCGCCATCAGCAAGCAGGCCAGCAACAAGGACGCGACTTCAGGCTTGCGCACGATCTGCCACACGGGAATATGGTCGGTGTGGGTCGGCAAAATGACCGATTCAGGAATGACACGTGCAAAGGCAACAATTCCCAGCATCACCAACAATACCGCCCACGGTAGCCAGGTAACCGGAACCGAATCAAAGGCATAACCCAGGCCCACCACCATCAAAATAAACCCGATTGAGCCCCACAAGCGGATGCGCCCATAACCATCGATGCTCTCACCCAGATGCGATAAGGTCATCGCCTCGACCAAGGGTAAAGACGCACTCCAGAAAAAGCTCAGCGCGGCCATCACCGCAAACAGCCACCAGAAACTGTTGCCGAAAAACACGCCGACGAACACCAGCACGCTGCCCATCGCAGCAATCTGGACAATGGGCGTACGTTTACCGGTGCGATCAGCGATATGCCCCCAGATATTCGGCGCAAAAATCCGCATCACCTGCAACAGCGACATCAAGATGCCGATCTGTAGCGCGTTAAACGCGAGCGATTTGAGGTACAGCCCCCAGAACGGCGACATCGCGCCAACGAAGGCAAAGTAGAAAAAATAGAAACCGGACAGACGCCAGTAAGGCAGCGTCCGCATTAGCGGGAGGCGGCATCGGCATGCAAATCGGTCAGCACCTGTGCTGCAAGCACTGAAAACCCTGCACCCGAAATATCATTCAACGCATAGCTGCGATCTTGCCGGCTGGCCGCGTAGTTTTTATTAAGCGACTTGAAATACGCCGGGTCGTAATGCGTGCCGAGCAAGTCCCCAACCAGACCATGCCAATCCTGCGCCTGAATCATCGCTTGCCACGCCTGAATGGTTTCGTGCCCGCGCAACTGCGTGAGATGGCCGAGCTGGGTTTGCAGCGCAGCCGGATCGCCCAGGTAGTGCGCATACTCCTCGATCAGCAGTGCGATGCGCCCGGATTGCGGGATGTCCAGCCGCAGGCAGGCGCTCTCGCGCATCCGGTTGATCAGCGCCTCAGGCACGCGTAGTGCGCCAATTTTCTTGCTTTCGGACTCGACAAAGATTGCTTGCGATGAATTGAATCGCCTGAGGCATGCCCAGATCGCACTCTCAAAACTTTTCTGGTTTGGCTGAGCCTGGTCGGGCAAAGCACCGAGTAGCGAACCGCGATGCGCCGCCAGCGCCTCCAGATCCAGTACCTGCCCGCCTTGCGCTGCCAGCGCCTGCAACAAACGGCTTTTCCCGCTGCCAGTCGGACCGCACACCACGATAAAGACATATTGTGCGGGCAGGGTATTCAGATCGGCCACCACGACGCGTCGATAAGCCTTGTAACCGCCATCAAGCTGATGTGCGTCAAAGCCGATTTTTTGCAACACATGCGTGAGCGAACCGCTGCGACTGCCGCCGCGCCAGCAGTAAATCAGAGGCCGCCAGGATTTGGGTTTGTCAGCGCAATACGTCTCCAGATGTTGCGCGATATTGCGCGACACCCAGGCCGCACCGATTTTCTTTGCTTCGAAGCTGGACACCTGCTTGAACACCGTACCGACATGCGCACGTTCCGCATCGTTCAGCACTGGCAAATTAATCGCGCCGGGCAGGTGATCCTCAAGGAATTCACCCGGTGACCGGGTGTCGATCAGCTCATCGAAGGTATCCATATCTGTCACCGTGGCGACGCGTAAATTACTGATTCGGCCTGATGAAGTTTGAGGTGACATTGAGGTTCGGTGTGGTCGGGAAGCGTGCGGCAGTGCGGGGAGCCGAATCAATAATCATTAAAAAACAGCGCTCTATTGAGCCGGATCGAGATCGCGACCAATGCAGACCGGCGCGAAAAATACCTTATGGGTTCAAACATAAGCTGCCGTCTCAATAGCCAAGCGTTTACTCACCACACAATCAGCGCAAGGCATCTCTGACAATGCGCTGTTTTTCGCGTTGCCATTCACGCTCTTTTACCGTCGCGCGCTTGTCGAATTCTTTTTTGCCTTTAGCCAAGCCAATCTGTAACTTAATCCGGCCTTTTACAAAATGCATATCCAGCGGAACCAGGGTAAATCCTGCGCGTTCGGTTTTGCCAATGAGCTTGTTGATTTCTTCGGCATGCAGCAGTAGTTTGCGCGAGCGCGTGGGGTCAGGATAGATATGCGTCGATGCCGCCAGCAGCGGGCTGATATGGCAGCCGATCAAATACACCTCGGCACTTTTCAACACCACGTAGGCTTCCTTCAGCTGCACGCGTCCGGCGCGAATCGCTTTGACTTCCCAGCCTTCCAGCACCAAACCCGCCTCGAATTTATCTTCGATAAAATAGTCGTGAAAGGCTTTTTTGTTATCAGCGATGCTCATGGGACAGGTGCTTGCGTAGAATGTGCAATTTTACAGGGCTTTGCGGGCAATATGGCTCAAGTCGAGAAAAGCGTATTGGTGTCGCACACGCCTGAACGAATGTTTGAACTGGTGGATCGGGTTGAGGATTACCCGCTATTCCTGCCTTGGTGCGGCGGCACAACGCTGAAGTTTCGTGACGCGCAGCGTACGGTAGCGACAATTCACATTGCGTATATGGGTATCCGCCAGAGTTTTACCACCGAAAACACCAAAAAAGCACCGCGCGCCATGCAAATTAGCCTGCAGGATGGTCCCTTCAGCGAGATGGAAGGCGAATGGAATTTTATTCCCTTGGGCTCGGATGCCTGCAAGATCGAATTCCGTCTGAACTACACTTTTTCGAGCCGTGTACTGGAAACAGTACTGGCACCCGTGTTCAGCCATATCACCAACACGTTTGTAGATGCGTTCGTTCGGCGCGCAGATAAGATTTTCGTGGCATGACGAACAACTCAACTATCCAGATCGAAGTGGCCTACGCACTGCCGCAACAACAGATCCTGCTGCCGTTATCCGTAGAAGCGGGCACGACAGTGGAAGCCGCCATACGCCGCTCAGGCCTGCTGGAGCAATTCCCCGAAATCAATCTTGCCAGTAACAAGGTCGGCATCTTCAGCAAGCTTGTCAAACCGGATGAAATTTTGCGCGACAAGGATCGCGTGGAAATTTATCGTCCGCTGATTGCCGACCCAAAAGAAGTACGACGCCAGCGCGCAGACGCAGGGAAAATAACCAAGAAGGGACGGGGTGAAACTGCACCCACGAATGCAGGTGCGTAGTCATTTGTTCACAGCTTCCATACGGTCAGTATGGAAGCTGCTCACGGTAACGCCTGAATTTATTCAGTCACCCACTTTGAGCACTGGGTAACCAGCCTGAGCCATCCCCAGTTTCACGTGCTCGCTGGTGATCTTGGCCTGCTTGATGACTGTTGCGCTATCACCCGCCTCAGCGGCTGTTTCTGCCGCTTTCAGAGCGGCCTCAGCGGTAGTCCACAAACTATTTTTGGCTTTTGCAGCTTTAACGTCGGCCTGGGCGGATGCCAATGCGGCGGCGGCTTCTGCGCTGAGCGCCGGTTTCGCTGCCTCAGCTGGTTTGGCCGCAGCCGGGGGGGTTCCGCCCTGGTTATACAAGCCGGCGCAGCCAGACAAACCCAGCAAAGCAACGGAAGTCAGGGCAAGCAACATTTTTTGCATCATTTATACTCCTCACGGTGTGACTGTTTAAGTGTAGGGGCAATCGAATATCCGGCCTGTCCGAACACGCCCCCATGCAGTAAAGCAAATGCGAACTTAGCCTCTTGGGACGATTGAGTCAACCCGCTTAATGTACTGCCTGCCCGCCACGCATACGGAGAAGAGTTACTGCCAGGGACACTGGCGCGTATAATTCCGCTTTGCATATAAGGTAAGCCCATGCGTGTCCTTCAAAAAGCGCTGACGTTTGACGATGTACTGCTCGTCCCCGCGCATTCAGCCATCCTGCCTCGTGATGTCAGCCTCTCTACCCGGCTGACCCGCACTATTTCCCTAAACTTGCCCGTGCTGTCCGCAGCAATGGATACCGTAACCGAAGCCCGCCTCGCCATCGCGCTGGCTCAGGAAGGCGGCCTCGGCATCATCCACAAAAATATGTCTGCCGAGCTACAGGCGGCGCAAGTGGCGGCGGTCAAACGCTTCGAATCTGGCGTAGTGAAGGATCCAATTACGGTCTCGCCGCAAATGACCGTGCGCCAGGTCATGGAAATCACCCGCAGCAAGCGCATTTCCGGCTTGCCGGTACTGGATGGCGGCAAGGTAGTCGGCATCGTGACCAACCGCGACTTGCGATTTGAAACCAGTCTCGACCAGCCCGTCGCCAATATCATGACGCCGCAGGCTCGACTGGTCACAGTGAAGGAAGGCGCGTCGCTGGAAGAAGCGATGGGACTGCTGCACAAGCACCGGCTCGAACGCGTGCTGGTCATCAACGATGCCTACGAATTAAAGGGGCTGATCACCGTCAAGGACATCCAGAAATCCAGCGAACACCCGCTGGCGTGCAAAGACACCATGGGTCGCCTGCGCGTTGGCGCAGCCGTCGGCACTGGTGAAGGCACCGAAGAGCGCGTCGCCGCACTGGTCGCCGCCGGGGTAGATGTAATCACCGTTGACACCGCGCATGGCCATTCCAAAGGCGTGCTGGAACGCGTGCAATGGGTCAAGAAAAACTTTCCGGACGTTCAGGTCATCGGCGGCAATATCGCTACGGCATCCGCTGCCAAAGCGCTGATTGACCACGGCGCGGACGCGGTCAAGGTCGGCATCGGCCCCGGTTCCATCTGCACCACGCGCATGGTCGCGGGCGTGGGCGTACCGCAAATTACAGCAGTGGCAAATGTGGCCGACGCCCTTGCTGGCAGCGGTGTCGGCGTAATTGCCGACGGCGGCATTCGCTACTCCGGTGATATTTCCAAGGCGCTGGCGGCAGGTGCCAATTGCGTCATGCTCGGCGGCCTGCTTGCGGGCACCGAAGAAGCGCCGGGCGAGGTCGAATTATTCCAGGGTCGTTCCTACAAATCGTATCGCGGCATGGGCTCGCTGGGCGCCATGCAGCAGGGTTCAAGCGATCGCTATTTTCAGGACAACGAAAAGAATAACGAAAAACTGGTACCCGAAGGCATCGAAGGCCGCGTGCCCTACAAAGGCAGCGTACTCGGCGTGATTCACCAGCTGATGGGCGGCCTGCGCTCCAGCATGGGTTACCTGGGCGTGGCCACGCTCGTAGAAATGCACGCCAAAGCTGAGTTTGTCGAAATCACCTCGGCGGGAGTGCGCGAATCGCACGTTCACGATGTGCAGATCACCAAAGAAGCGCCCAACTACCGGGTCGAATAATCCACTGTTTTTAGACAGCGCCGCGCAAGCGGCGCTTTTAATTTATGCACAGCAAAATCCTCATCCTCGACTTCGGTTCCCAATACACCCAGCTCATCGCCCGCCGCGTGCGCGAGGCCAGCGTGTATTGCGAACTCCACCCCAACGACGTAAGCGAAGCCTTCATTCGTGACTTTGCGCCACAAGGCATCATCCTGTCCGGCGGGCCATCGTCGGTGTATGAGGACGAAACGCCGCGCGCGCCCGACATCGTGTTTCAGCTCGGCGTGCCGGTGCTGGGGATTTGCTACGGCATGCAGACGATGGCGCAACAGCTCGGCGGCAGGGTCGAAGCGGGTAAGGTGCGCGAATTCGGCTACACGGAAGTGCGCGCGCGCGGGCATACGCGGCTCCTCGATGGGATCGAGGATTTGCGTAACGCCGAAGGACACGGCGTGCTGAAGGTGTGGATGAGCCACGGTGACAAGGTCGTCGACATGCCGACGGGTTTCAGGCTGATGGCCTCCACCGAAG
>JAYVLR010000327.1:0-3070 GCA_043759395.1 Thiobacillaceae bacterium | reverse complement strand
GGATTCGAACCTTCGAAGGCAGAGCCGTCAGATTTACAGTCTGATCCCTTTGACCGCTCGGGAACCCCACCGAAAACGAAGCCCGGAATTATAAGGCTTCGCCATGTTTTGTGTCAAACATTGAAGAGGAAATTCAGCACATCCCCATCCTTCACTACGTATTCCTTACCTTCTGCACGCTGCTTGCCAGCCACCTTTGCGCCTTGTTCGCCCCCGCACGCGATAAAATCGTCATACGCAATAGTCTGGGCGCGTATAAATCCGCGTTCAAAATCAGTATGGATCACGCCCGCAGCCTGCGGCGCGGTATCGCCCTTGTGGATCGTCCATGCGCGCACTTCTTTGACACCGGCAGTGAAGTAGGTTTGCAGCCCCAGCAAATCATAGGCAGCACGAACCAGTCGATTGAGGCCAGGTTCTTCCCAACCCAGCTCATGCAAGTATTCCACCCGCTCCTCAATCGACAATTCCTGCAATTCCGCCTCCAGCGCAGCGCACACCGGTACAACCGGCGCGTGCTCTGTCGCGGCAAACGCAACCAGCGCGTCCAGCATAGGGTTGTCGTGGAAACCCTCTTCATTGACGTTGGCAACGTAGAGCGCGGGCTTGATAGTCAGCAGGCATAAGGGCTTGATGATTTCCAGCGCTTCGGCATCCAGACCTGCCGCACGGGCAGGACGACCTTCATTCAGGGCTGCCAGCACGGGCTTCAGCGCCTCGACCACTTTTTGCGCTTCTTTATCGCCGCCACGCGCTGCTTTTTCGTGCCGTATCAACGCTTTCTCAGCGCTTGCCAGATCGGCCAGCGCCAACTCGGTCGCAATCGTTTCGACATCAGACAAAGGGTCAACCTTGCCCGCAACGTGAATCACGTTATCGTCCTTGAAACATCGCACCACATGGGTAATTGCATCGGTTTCGCGGATCGTGGCAAGGAACTGATTGCCCAGACCTTCGCCTTTACTTGCGCCCGCCACCAGGCCGGCAATGTCCACAAACTCGACAATCGCTGGCACAATTTTCTGCGGCTTGATGATTTCAGCAAGCTTGTCCAGCCGGGGATCAGGCACCTCAACCACGCCGATATTGGGTTCGATGGTGCAGAAGGGATAATTCTCGGCCGCAATACCCGCCTGGGTCAGCGCATTGAAAAGGGTGGACTTGCCGACGTTGGGCAGACCGACGATGCCGCATTTGAGACTCATATTAGTTCCATGGCAGGATTAAGGTTTAACGGGTTTAGTGTTCGCTTGCTGGATAGCGGCGTTCCACTCGCCGCGTTCAATCAGTGGCCAGACATCCAGCGCACGCTGCAACGCGGCATCGATATCATCCTGCTCTTCACGGCGCGGTGGTCTCAGCACGTAATTGACCACTTCATTGCGGTCGCCGGGATGGCCAATACCAACGCGCAGTCGCCAGTAATCCTGCGTGCCGAGGTGCGCGGTGATGTCTTTCAAGCCGTTATGCCCGCCCATCCCGCCGCCAAATTTAAGACGCAACTGACCAGGCGGAATATCCAGTTCATCATGCACCACCAGAATTTCGGCGGGCGCGATGCGATGAAAACGGGCCAACGCGCCAACCGCTTGCCCCGACCGGTTCATGAAGGTTTGAGGCAACAGCAACCACACGCCGTGCGGGCGCGCATGACCCGTTATGCCGTGAAAACGCGACTCGGGGCTCAGCGCCACGCCCAGCTTGTTTGCCAGCTGTCCGCAAAACCAAAACCCGGCGTTATGCCGGGTTTCTTCGTAGTCACGCCCCGGATTACCGAGGCCGACAATCAGGCGAGGCACCGTCATAAGCAATGCTAACGCAGTCAAATAGAGACTGCGCTAGCGCACTCAGGCCGCTGGCGCGCCGGCAGGCGCTGCAGCGTCAGCAGCAGGCTCGTCGGACTTCATGCCTTTGGGCAGGGTAATCGCGGCAACGGCGGGGTTCTCGTGCGCCACATGCGCGACCAGATACACACCTTCAGGCAAGGTCAGCTCGGCCGCGTGGATGGAATGACCCAGCTCCATGCTGCCCATATCGACAGCGATGTACTCGGGCAAGTTGCCAGGCAAACACGTCACGTCGATTTCCGTCATCACGTGACTGACCTTGCCGCCACCGGTTTTGACGCCAGGCGCTGTGTCCGCATTCAGGAAATGCAGCGGTACTTTGACGTGAATCTTGTGCGTTTTGTCCACGCGTTGAAAGTCTACGTGCAACACTTGCTGCTTGTAGGGATGCCATTGGGTATCGCGCAACAACACCGACTCGGACGCGCCATCGACGGTCAAATTCAACACGGACGCATGGAAGGTTTCCTTGCGCAGCGCGTGATACAGCGCATTGTGATCCAGCTCGATTTGCATCGGGGCAGCCGTACCGCCGTAGACAATTCCGGGGACTTTTCCGGCGGAACGCAGACGGCGGCTCGCACCCGTACCTTGCAATTCGCGCTTGTAAGCAATAACTTCGATTTCCATATTCTTCTCCTGAACTATCGTTAAAAAAACAGCCCCCGCGACCAGGGGCAATCTGCCAGCGCTATTCGATAAACAGCGAACTGACGGAATCCTCGTTGCTGATGCGGCGGATGGTTTCCGCCAGCAGTTCAGCCACCGACAACTGCCGGATTTTTGTGCATGCCCGCGCGTCGTCGCGTAGCGGAATGGTATCGGTCACCACCAGCTCGTCCAGCGCAGAATTCGTCACGCGCTCGGCGGCGCTGCCGGACAATACGGCGTGGGTGCAATACGCCATCACTTTCTTGGCACCGTGTTCCTTCAGCGCATTGGCCGCTTCGCATAGCGTATTTGCGGTATCGACCAGGTCATCCATGATGATGCAGGTGCGACCCTTGACATCACCAATGATGTTCATCACCTTGGCCACATTGGGTTTGGGGCGGCGTTTGTCGATGATCGCCAGATCGCATTCCAGGCGCTTGGCAATCGCCCGCGCCCGCACCACACCGCCGACGTCGGGCGAGACCACCATCATGTTGGGGTGATCACGCTTCCAGATGTCGCCGAGCAGAATCGGGCTCGAATAAATGTTGTCGACCGGAATATCGAAA
>JAYVLR010000326.1:0-2351 GCA_043759395.1 Thiobacillaceae bacterium | reverse complement strand
GCAAGCTGCTTACGTTGCAAGCTACGGAGAATTTGACCCGAAAAGCGTAAACCAAACAGGTATTGATAATGGTTATCATTTGTAGTACGATTCTGAGTGTCCCTCCCTCAATCCAGAAAGAGATCGTCCGGCATGAAACTAAAATCCAGCACACTCCTGACCGCTCTTGCGCTGATTGCCTTTGCCCAACCCGCCCTGGCCGATGAGGTCGTGGTGTATTCGGCGCGCAACGAACAACTCATCAAACCGCTGTTCGATGCCTTTACAAAGGAAACCGGCACAACGGTGAAATTCATTACCGACAAGGAAGGCCCGCTGATGGCACGCCTCAAGGCTGAGGGCACGAACACGCCAGCGGATGTGCTGTTGACGGTGGATGCAGGCAATTTGTGGCAGGCTTCCGAAGAAGGTCTGCTGCGCCCGATCCAGTCGAAAACCCTGCGCGCCAACGTGCCCGCTCACCTGCGCGACCCGGGCAACAAGTGGTTCGGCCTGTCGGTTCGCGCACGCACACTTGTATTCAATACAGGCACGGTCAAACCTGCCGACCTCAATACTTACGAAGACCTGGCCAATCCGGAATGGAAAGGCCGCCTCTGCCTGCGCACCTCGAAAAAGGTCTACAACCAGAGCCTGGTAGCGATGATGATTTCCGAGCATGGCGAGGACAAGGCCGAAACCGTGGTTAAAGGCTGGGTCGATAATCTGGCGACTTCACCCTTCCCCGACGACACCAAGGCGATGGAAGCGGTGGCCGCCGGTCAGTGCGATGTGACCCTGGTCAACACCTATTACTTCGGTCGCTTGATGGAAAAGCAACCGGGTCTGCCGCTGGCGATTTTCTGGCCGAACCAGAATCTTAAAAACAAGGCAGCCGGGGTACACGTCAATATTTCAGGTGCCGGTGTCACGCGCTACGCAAAAAATCCGGTTGCCGCGCAAAGGCTGATCGAGTGGCTGTCATCCGATAAAGCGCAGAATCTATTTGCCGATGTCAACCTGGAATATCCGGTCAACCCCAAAGTGGCACCGGACAAAACCGTGGCGGCCTGGGGCACGTTCAAACACAATCTCATCAATGTAAAAGAGGCGGGCAGCTTGCAGACCCGTGCCGTCAAATTAATGGATCGCGCTGGTTACAAGTAGTCCATTTTGTCTTTGTCTGAATCCGTTGCCGCAACCGCACAAGCGCCCGCAGCGGGCGTTTTTGTTTGGCCGCGCGCCAACGGCTGGATGCTGCTCGCCTTCGCTGTGGCGGCGCTGGTGCTGGTGCCGATCGTGGTCACCTTCTCCTCATTCGCCCATACCGAAGGTAGCATCCTCGCTCACCTGATTGAATTTGTCCTGCCCGGGCTGGTAAGCAACACACTATGGCTTGTGCTCGGCGTAGCGCTGGGCGTCAGCGTGCTCGGCATCTCGCTGGCGTGGTTGACGGCAATGTGCGAGTTTCCCGGTCGCCGCCTGTTCGACTGGGCGCTACTGCTGCCGCTGGCGCTGCCTGCCTATGTCACGGCATTCGTCGCAATCGGCCTGCTGGATTTCACCGGGCCGCTGCAAACCTGGTTGCGCGAGGGCTGGGGCATCACGGGACTGCCCGAAATCCGCTCGCGCGGCGGCGTCATCCTGGTCATGTCGCTGGCGCTCTATCCCTATGTTTATCTGATCGCGAAAAACGCCTTCGCCACACAGGGCGCAATTGCGCTGGAAGCCGCGCAATCGCTCGGCCTGTCGCGCTGGCAGGGCTTCTTCCGGGTCGCTCTGCCGATGGCGCGACCATGGATCGCCGCCGGGCTGATGCTGGCGCTGATGGAAACGCTGGCCGATTTCGGCACCATGGCGATATTCAATTACGACACCTTCACCACCGCCATTTACAAGGCGTGGTACAGCCTGTTTTCACTGCCTGCGGCGGCGCAACTGGCCTCCATCCTGATCCTGTTCGTGCTGATTGCCGTGGTGTTCGAGCAGCGCTCTCGCGTACAAATGCGTTATGGTGCAGTCGGTCGCAGTGCGGCATCGCGCCGGATCAGGCTTTCGCCCGCGCTGGCCGCGCTCACCCTGTCGTACGCCGGACTAGTATTGGCAATGGCTTTCCTCATTCCTGTGACCCAGCTTGCATGGTGGGCGCGCGATGTCATTGCCGAAGATCTTGATGCACGCTACTGGGCGTTTGCCTGGCATTCGGTGCTGTTGGCCGGAATGGGTGCGCTCATGGTGGTGACAACGGCGCTGTTGCTTGCCTACGCCGGACGCCAGCGTCCCGGTAGCTGGATGACCTGGGCGCAGCGTCTGGCCACGCTCGGCTACGCCTTCCCCGGCGCGGTACTGGCGGTGGGACTGTTCATCCCGGT
>JAYVLR010000325.1:0-2662 GCA_043759395.1 Thiobacillaceae bacterium | reverse complement strand
CGAGTCTAACAGTTTCGTCGGCGATTTTGTCCCGCTTTTTGTCCCGCTTTGCGTGACCCAACGCCCTCTCCTTTGGGGTGAAATAAGCATGTCGATCGGCAACACAAGACCCGGATCCGACGACGCGCAATAGGATCGCGTTGCTATACCTTGACAAGTCCTAATCCACATCATTAAGGAGCATAGCCATGTCAGCAGTCATTTCCACTCCCCCATCCGCCGTTGACCTTACGGTCGTGAAGAACAAGCAGCACCTTGCCTGGTCTTGCGGCGACTACGCTGTCGTCGGAACCACCTTGCAAATCGTCGGTGAGTCGCTCTGCGAAGCGCTTGACCTGCATGCTGGCGAGCACGTGCTTGACATCGCCGCCGGTAACGGCAATGCGACCCTGGCCGCCGCGCGGCGTTGGTGCGACGTCACCTCGACCGATTACGTGCCGGCACTGATTGAGCGGGGGCGTGCCCGGGCGAACGCCGAAGGCCTGCCAGTGCGGTTTGAGCAGGCGGACGCGGAGAATCTGCCGTACACCGACCATAGCTTTGATGTGGTGTTGTCCACCTTCGGCGTGATGTTCACGCCCGACCAGGACAAGGCTGCGGCGGAAATGGCGCGCGTCTGTAAACCCGGCGGCCGGATTGGCCTCGCCAACTGGACACCGGGCAGTTTTATCGGTGAACTGTTCAAGCTGATGGGCCGGTATTTGCCTCCGGCGGCTGGCGTGAAATCGCCTGCGCTCTGGGGCACCGAAGCGCGGCTGCGCGAGTTGTTCGGCGAGCGGCTCGACTCGATTGCAATCGAGCACAGGCATTTTGCGTTCCGCTATCGCAGCGCGGCGCATTGGCTGGAAGTCTTTCGCACTTTCTATGGCCCGATGCACAAGGCATTCGGGGCGCTGGATGCCATGCAGCAGGAATCGCTCGCCGCCGACTTGATTGCCCTGGCTGAAAAATTCAATCGCGCGACCGATGGCACGCTGGTGGCGCCGAGTGAGTACGTCGAGGTCGTCATCAAGTGCAAGTAGTTTGTGGAGGCCGCATCGTTGTGTGCGGTATTGTCTTTACTTCAATGAGCAGGCAGGCGCACCCAAGTGCCCTTAATTAAGGAGATATAAAATGGACACCATTAACGATGTCATCATTCACATCAATGAGCCGCTGGATACAGAAGCGCGCACCGCGCTTGAAAATACAATGCGCAAGATCGAGGGTGTCGTGTCACCAGGGTTTAACGCCGGTAAAGCGCATCTTCTTCTGATTACCTACAATACAGAAACTACCACCACGGCGGCCTTGTTGGAGAAGGTTAGGGCAGCAGGCTATACCGGCCAGGTGGTAGGGATGTAAAGGAGAACAACATGACTGAAAACGCACGTATCAAGTATTTACGCATAGCCCTGTTGCTGGTCGGACTGACCTTCACCTTCGGCATCTATCCGCTCAGCATCCTCTGGCCGTCCGGCTGGTGCTGGCATGAAAGTGGCCGCTCTGAATATTTTGAGATGATCGTGGGCATCTATGCCACACTCGGTGTGTTCCTGATGATCGCTTCGCGTGATCCGATGGCACACAAAAGCCTGATCTGGTTTACCGTCTGGTCGAGTATCGTGCATGGCGGAATCATGGGCGTTCAGGCTGTCGCCAACACCATGCATATCGAACATCTCTTTGGCGACGTCACCGCTCTGATTGCCGTGGCGGCAGTTTTGGCTGCTCTGACCCCGCGCCAGGCAACAGCGCGTATCGACTGACAATAATCAGGTGAGGATTGTTCCATTAACGCGTTTCTTCACTGCCAGAAGGAGTTGCCATGTACAGAAAACATTTTCCTGCCAATCTTGTCCTCGGTCTTCTTCTGGCCATTCCCCTGACCGCGATGGGGGAAGGCAAGGTACAAATCACGTCGCCGGTTGACGGTGAAAAACTGGATGCCATGGACGAGATCAGGATGGCCTATGAAGTAGATCCCGGTCCACGTGGGGATCACTCTCACCTCTACGTCGACAACAAGGAAGTGGCCATACTCCGCACGCACAAGGGCCGCTACCCGCTGGAAACCATGACACCCGGAAAGCACAGCCTCTGCGTCAAGATCGTGAACAAGAATCACGTACCCATCGGCATTGGACAGTGCATCCAGGTCACAGTGGAATAGACCTCGACGCACAAACCACGGTGAAATGAATCATGGGTTCAGAAAATCTCATCTATGCCCTGATCCAGGTGTTGCATAACGTCGGTGCCACCGTCATCGTGGGCGGCGCGGTATTCGCTTTGTGGCCCAACCCTCGCCTGGAATATGATCGGGCATACGCATGGCTGATTCTCATCGCCTGGGGCACGCAAATGATCAGTGGCATCTTGTTCGGCCTCACCAGCCTTTACTACTATGGCGAAACACCCGATTTAAGCAGCATTGCCACAGGCGCTCTTGCAATCAAGGTTACTGCGGCAGTGAGTGGATTCCTGCTTGCTGCCTTCTACCTCCGCCGTGGAAAGGGGTGGGATCGCGCAAGCATGATACGCACCTTTCGGAGTCTGGCCGCGCTGGGTGCTGTCGCCCTGACGGCAGCAGCGTTTCTGCGCTGGTTTTCGTAGGCATAAACACAAGCAATCACATTTGGGTGAAAAGTGCGTAACACCCAATTTGAACGTAAGTCTCATC
>JAYVLR010000324.1:0-2707 GCA_043759395.1 Thiobacillaceae bacterium | reverse complement strand
TCAGTCAGCAGCACGGTCAAGCCCATTTGCCTGAGCTTGTAGATATCCGCAGCGCGGTTGCCGCTCGCCCAGCCAATCACCAGATCGGGCTTAATCGCCGCCATGCGCTCAAAATTCACCCGGCTGTAATCGCCAATACGCGGCAGACTTTTCGCCGCCAGCGGGTAGTCGCTCCCACTGTCTGCACCGACCAGTTGCGCGCCCGCGCCAACGGCGTAAATCAGTTCAGTCACGTGCGGCGTCAGCGACACAATCCGCTGCGGTGGTTGGGCAAGACGAATGCTTGTTCCGGTGTCGTCTTGCAGCGAAATCGCTGCCCCGGCGAGTTGCGGCAGCAGCAACACCACCGCCAGCATGAGCGCCCTCATACCCCACCTCCATGAAATACCAGACTGGCGCGGCCAGCATCGAACCGCAGCCGGGTGATACCCGCATTGGCGACTTCGATGCGATACGCATTCGCCAGCGGTATGGACAGGGCATACGCCATTGCCATACGAATCACCCCGGCATGGCATACGACCAGAATATGCTCGTCGGGATGGCAGGAAAGAATCGTCTCAAGCCCCGCCGTGACACGAGCCAGAAACGCATCCAGCACCTCGGCGCCAGGTGGCCGGGCATGGATGGGATCGGCCTTGAAACGCGCCAGCGTGCCGGGCGCATCGGACTCGATTTCGGCGGCGGTTTTACCTTCCCACACGCCGAATCCGACTTCTTTTAGCTGTGCATTAAACGCCAGCGGCAAGCCATGCTGCACTGCCAGTACTTCGGCAAACGCGCAGCAGCGCAACAAGGGCGAGGAGATGATGCGCGACCACGGCGCCGGCTCGCTGATGGCGGCGCGCATCTGCGCCCAGCCTTTTTCCGAGAGCGGGTCGTCAATCTGCCCGCGATATTTACGCCCGCCGACGGGTTCGCCGTGGCGCATCAAGTCCAGCGTGGTCATTATTGATGGCCCGATCAATAGCCAAGGACGACCAGATTGTCGCGATGAACCAGCTCCGGTTCGTCCATATAGCCCAGCACGGCTTCGATTTCGCTGCTGGGCTTGCCCATGATGCGGCGTGCTTCGCCGGCGGAATAATTGGCCAGGCCGCGTGCAATTTCCCGGCCCTCTCCATCCACCAGCGCCACCACTTCGCCGCGCTCAAACTCGCCGGTAATCGCCCGTACCCCAACCGGGAGCAGGCTTTTGCCGTCGTCGGTCAGGGCTTTGACCGCGCCCACGTCGAGCACCAGTCCGCCCCGCACTTGCAAATGGTCTGCCAGCCACTGGCGGCGCGCAGCCAGTGGCGCTTGCCGTGCAATCAGCTGGCTGCCGATGGCTTCACCGGCGGCGAGACGGAGCAGCACATTATCTTCGCGCCCGCTGCAAATGACGGTATGTGCGCCACTGCGTGCTGCGCGTTTGGCCGCCAGAATTTTGGTCAGCATCCCGCCGGTGCCCACGCTACTGCCCGCGCCACCTGCCATGCGCTCCAGATCCGGGTCGCCCGCATGTGCCTCGAATACCAGCGTCGCCGACGTGTCGCAGCGTGGATCCGCAGTGAACAAACCAGTCTGGTCGGTCAGAATAATCAGGCAATCGGCTTCGATCAGATTGGTCACCAGCGCGCCAAGTGTGTCGTTGTCACCAAGACGGATTTCGTCTGTTGCCACGGTGTCGTTTTCGTTGATGATCGGCACCACGCGCAATTCCAGCAAGGTGCGCAAGGTTGAACGTGCATTCAGATAGCGGGTGCGGTCGGCCAGGTCCTCATGCGTCAACAGCACCTGCGCAGCGTGCAAACCGTGGGTGCGAAAAATGGACTCATACGCCTGCACCAGTCCCATCTGTCCGACAGCGGCGGCGGCCTGCAATTCATTGACCGCGTGCGGGCGTTTGCTCCAGCCCAGCCGCGCAATGCCTTCGGCAATTGCACCGGAAGACACCAGTACCACTTGCTTGCCCTGCTCTGTCAATGCGGCGATTTGTCCTGCCCATCGCGACAGCGCAGCATGATCCAGCCCGCGCCCGTCAGCGGTCACCAGGCTGGACCCGACCTTGATAACAATACGCTGGGCATTTTTAACGATGGACTGATTCATCGTACTGCCCTTTGCAAACTTGCAATCGCCTCCGCTTTGTCCTTCACGCGCAAACCATTGGGACAGAAGTGATCCTCGTACAGCGCTTTTTGATACGACAGCAGCGAACGCAATTTAATCTCCTCCCAGGCCGCATTGCGCGCACGGGACCAGGTGCTATCAGGATGGCCATAAGCATAAATGCGGCGCTCACCCGAATCACAGCGTATGCCCTCGAAGCTGACATTGCTTGCGCCGCCAAGCGTTTGGATCACCACGGTATACCGCACCACCCTGTCGTCGCCCACGCTGATCGACGCCGCATCGACAAAATGCCGGTTGCGCGTCGCGGACGACACATTGAATGGAATCAGGTTTTCGGTTTTGGGATAGGCCGGCAACTGCGTAGCCAGTTCGACCCAGGGTTTGTCGTTTTCGAATTCAAAATCGAAAGTCCCCCATTCGGCGTGAGCGGACAGGGGCAGCAACAGGAATAATACGAACAGGTTTTTCATGGCCGCTATTTTATCAGCGGACCGGGCAAGTCCGCTTACATCAAGTACAGCAGATCATCCGCCAGCGATGCGCGTGTTTCCGGCTTGATTTCAATCCCGTCCACGGTATAGGCGGGAAGTTC
>JAYVLR010000323.1:0-2995 GCA_043759395.1 Thiobacillaceae bacterium | reverse complement strand
CCTGGGTCTGCCTGGTCGGGACTGAACAGGCGCAGGGCTGAACGGATTTTGATGGTTGTGCCCATGGGGTAAACACATCAAAGATTAAGCGTAGTCGGGTAGATTTTATTAAATCAAAAGGAGAGCAAAGATGTTTGAACTGATGGACGTAGATACGCAGGATGCAGTCATCAAGGTTATCGGTGTGGGCGGCTGCGGCGGCAATGCAGTGGATCACATGATTAGCTCGGGTTTGACCGGCGTGGAGTTTATCGCCATCAATACCGATGCGCAGGCGCTCAAACGCAATCAGGCCAAGGTGCAGTTGCAGCTCGGCAACGGTGTAACCAAGGGTCTTGGCGCAGGTGCCAATCCGGATATTGGCCGCGAAGCCGCGCTGGAAGATCGCGAGCGCATCGCCGAGCTGATCGACGGCGCGGACATGCTGTTCATCACCGCAGGCATGGGCGGCGGCACCGGCACCGGTGCAGCACCGGTGGTCGCAGAAGTGGCCAAGGAGCTGGGCATTCTGACCGTGGCGGTGGTCACCAAACCCTTTTTGTTTGAAGGCAAACGCGTGCGTTCTGCGAATGCGGGCATCGAAGCGCTGTCGAAGCATGTTGATTCGCTCATCATCATCCCCAACGAAAAACTCATGCAGGTGCTGGGCGACGATGTCTCCATGCTTGATGCCTTCAAGGCCGCCAACAACGTGCTGCACGGCGCGGTCGGTGGCATTGCCGAAGTCATCAACTGCCCGGGTCTGGTCAACGTTGACTTTGCCGACGTGCGCACCGTGATGAGCGAAATGGGGATGGCGATGATGGGCTCGGCACAGGCCAGCGGCGAAAACCGTGCGCGTATTGCCGCCGAGCAAGCCGTTGCCAGCCCGCTGCTGGAAGACGTGAATCTGGCAGGTGCGCGCGGCGTGCTGGTCAATATCACCGCGTCGTCCACGGTAAAAATGCGCGAAATTCACGAAGTGATGAACACGATCAAAAGCTTTACCGCAGAAGAAGCGACCGTGATCGTCGGCCAAGTGCTGGACGACAGCATGGAAGATGCCTTGCGCGTCACTATGGTCGCGACCGGTCTGGGCAGTGCGGTGCGTCAGCAGTCTAAACCGATGCAGATTATCCGCACCGGTACCAACGACATGCCGATGATGGGCATGGGCGACGAGATGCCGAATGTGATGTCGAGCCGCCGCGAGCGCACCATCCGCGCGATGGAAGATTCGGGCATCGAGAAACTGGACATCCCGGCCTTCCTGCGCAAACAGGCAGACTAGGAGAATTCCTGGGGGCAGCCGGTATAATCCGGTGCGCGAGCCGGGGATTTTTCAGGCCGCGCCGGGCTCCAATCGCTGCCGGGTTGGAGCCGCCCTGCAAGGAATTCCTGGTATGACTGATTATCTGTCGGTGAAGCCAATCCCGGTTCGGGAAAGGCTGATTTTTGCACTGGACGTACCCAGTGCCGAAGACGCAAAAAAGCTGGTTGAAACCCTGGGGGACGAGGTCGTCTTTTACAAGCTTGGCCTTGAGCTGTTCATGGCGGGCGGCTATTTCGAATTGATCGACTGGCTGCGCGTGCGCGGCAAGCAGATTTTTGTCGATCTGAAGTTTTTCGACGTGCCCGAAACCGTGGCTTCGGCGGTGCGCCAACTCGCGCAACGCGATGTGCGTTTTGCCACGATCCACGGTAACGACGCGATCATGCGTGCTGCGGTGCGCGAAAAAGCCGGGCTGAAAATTCTGGCGGTGACTGCGCTGACCAGCCTCGACCGGGGCGATCTGGATGACCTGGGCTTTAACTGCGACCCGGAAACCCTGGTGCTGTCGCGCGCGCGGCGGGCGCTGGAAATCGGCTGCGATGGCGTGATTTCGTCCGGCATGGAAGCGGCCAAATTGCGCCAGGATCTGGGCGCGCGCCTGCTGGTCATTACACCCGGCATTCGCCCGGTGGACAATGATCGCAGCGACGACCAGAAGCGCACGGTCGATGTGCAGCAGGCATTTCGAAACGGTGCGGACTATATTGTAGTAGGCCGCCCGATCCGCAATGCGGCTGACCCACAGGCCGCCGCACGGGCGATTCAGGCGCAAATTGCGGCTGTGTTTTCTACTGCGGCTATGACATGACGGATGCAGCATGATTAAACAACGCACCCTCAAAAATGCTATCCGCGCCACCGGCGTGGGGCTGCATTCCGGCATCAAGGTCGAGATGAGCTTGCGCCCGGCGCCGGTCAATACCGGGATTGTGTTCCGGCGCATGGATCTCGAACCTGTGGCGGATCTGAAAGCCGATCCCTATCTGGTCACCGATACCCGGTTGTGCTCGGCGCTTGAATCCGGCGCGGCCAAGGTGGCGACGGTCGAACACCTGATGTCGGCACTGGCGGGGCTCGGCATCGACAATGTGCTGGTCGATCTGACCGGGCCCGAAGTGCCCATCATGGACGGCTCGGCCGCGCCTTTCGTCTTTCTGCTGCAATCGGCCGGCATCGAAGAGCAGGATGCGCCCAAGCAATACGTCCGCATCAAGCAGCCGGTCGAAGTGCGCGACGGCGACAAGTGGGCGCGCTTCACCCCGCACAACGGTTTCCGCATCGAATTCACCATCGACTTCGACCACCCCGTATTCGACAAAAGCGGCAACACCGTCGTCGTCGATTTTGACGACACCGCCTACACCAAGGAAGTCGCCCGCGCCCGCACCTTCGGCTTCATGCACGAGGTGGAGTACCTGCGCAACAACGGCCTCGCGCTTGGCGGCTCGCTCGACAACGCCATCGTCATGGACGAATTCCGCGTGCTCAACAACGACGGCCTGCGTTACGACGACGAGTTTGTCAAACACAAAGTGCTCGATGCCATCGGCGACTTGTACCTGCTGGGGCATCCCATTATCGGCGCGTTTGAAGCGTATAAATCCGGCCACGCGCTCAACAACGCCCTGCTGCGCGAACTGCTCGAACACCAGGAATGTTGGGAAACCGTCAGCTTCGAGCGCA
>JAYVLR010000322.1:0-5335 GCA_043759395.1 Thiobacillaceae bacterium | reverse complement strand
GGCGCAGCCCAAAGTTCGAACACCCGCATCGCCGCCGTGGCGTTCGATGATGCGGCCAAAGGTCTTCCACGGCAGGGACGAAATGACTTGCGCAAACAGCGTCTTGCCTACGTTCATGCTTCATCCCGGGTTCACCAAACCCGGAAGCATCGCAAATGTGCAAATTGAAATTCAAATCGTGGACACCCATGAATCGCTCAAAACACGCATCGATATTGGCTTCGCAGCCAGCATTGCTCAATTTAACCGGACACTACTGATGCCAAGTCCAGCCGTATTGTTTGCTTCCATCCTGTTTGGCGTGATCGGCCTGGTCGCCTTCCGTTATGGCAAGCAGCATGTCTTGTGGCAGCCACTTGTCATCGGCATCGTGCTGATGGTGTATCCGTATTTTGTGTCTCAAACCTGGCTGCTGTATGGAATCGGAGCTGCACTTTGTGCTGGTCTTTACGTGTCGCGCGAATAGCAGCGAGCTAATACGCGACCGAGTCATGCGCGCGGACAGCCCCCTGGATTTCGACGCTGACCTGGTTCGGCAGGCACAGAGCCGCTTCGCCTGCATGGCTTAACCAGCCTTGTTTTACGCAGAGTTGGCGTGGCGAAGGGTCGCGCGCAATGCGTGCCCGGCCTGGCTGGATTTCGATGAGTGTGGTGCCGAGCGGCCCCCGAACGCTGATGGTCTGGGCGCGTCGCAAACTGGCTTGATCGTGGATTTTTCCCTGGGCGCGAATGATGAGCGTGTCGCCCGCCGTGCTGCTCCAGAACGTTGCAGCAAGACTTGCGACCGCTGCACACCCCAGAAACAGAATCAGCCAGTCGCCTGGTCGAAGGTGTACATGCATTAACTGAGCTCGCGATGCCGTACCAAAACCTGCTCGTGTTCGCGGAATGCGGCAGCGAGCGTTTCGGCAAAATACACGCTGCGATGTTGCCCGCCCGTACAACCGATGGCGACGGTGAGGTAGGCGCGATGGTCGCGGATAAAGCAGGGCAGCCAGCTTTCAACAAAGCCGCGAATGTCGGCCAGCAGCGACATCGCATCCGCGCTGGCTTCGAGGTAGTCGCAGACTGGCTGGTCGCGTCCGGTGAGCGGACGCAGCTCGGCAACATAGTGCGGGTTGGGTAGACAACGCACGTCGAACACCAGATCGGCATCGAGCGGGATACCATGTTTGAAGCCAAACGACTCGAACAGCAGGGTGATGCGTGAACGGTCCTGCAGAATCAAATCCTTGATCCATAGCCGCAGTGCGGCGGGGGACAAATCACTGGTGTCGATGCGATGCCCCAGTTCGGGAACCTCGGCCAGCAGATCACGTTCCATCTGGATGGCTTCGGCCAGCGAGACTGTATCGCTTGATAGCGGGTGCCGCCGCCGGGTCTCGGAAAAACGTTTGACCAGGGACAGCGTCTTGGCTTCGAGAAAGATAATTCGCAGGTCAGTGCTGCGGGCGCGTAGCGCTTCCAATACGGTGGGCAGTTGTGCAAAGCTTTCGCCGCTGCGCGCGTCTACCGCGATGGCAACACGTGTGTAGCCTTCACGGCTCAGGTAGTCAACCAAGCCCTCCAACATGGGCAGAGGCAGATTGTCTACGCAGTAGTAGCCCGCATCTTCAAGCACGGCAATGGCAATACTCTTGCCTGATCCGGACAGGCCGGAAACCAGTACGATTTGCATTTAACCTAGAAACCGTAGTTGGACGCACCCGATGGTGCGTTCAGGCGAGTGACTGGCGCGAAGCGACGACGCAGCCTGCCGGGGCAGGCAAGGAGAAGCGAGAGCGGAGTCGTTGCCGCTTTAGCGGCTTTACGAATCCGGCCTACCTCTTGCGGGTACAAAACCAGGCGCTTGACTGGACGTGCCAGCGGGTGCGTAGCGTGCTCACACATACGGTGAGCTTGCTTAAAGAGGAAAAAGTTAGAATCCATGCGTATCCCAAATATATTAAGAGCGGTCAACTACGGTTTTTAGGTTTACTCGCCCCGGTTGATCGCAGCCTGCTGGCGGATCATGAACTGCTCGACCGGATTGATGCCACGGCTTTTCAGGATATGGTTGCGTACCGCGACTTCAACCAGAACGGCGAGGTTGCGGCCAGCGGCGACGGGAATGCGGACTTTAGGAATGGCCACATCGAGAATCGTTTCGGTGGATGCAATCATGTCCAGCCGGTTCAAACCCACTTCACCGATTTCGTTCGGATGAACCAGCTCAACGATGAGCTTGAGGTTTTTTTTCAGCTTGACTGCGGTCTCGCCAAAGAGATAACGAATGTTCAGAATGCCCAGTCCGCGCACCTCCAGAAAGTCCCGGATCAGCGCAGGGCACGTGCCTTCCAGTGTCTCCGGAGCGACATGGCGAAGTTCTACGGCATCATCGGCGACCAGGCGATGATCGCGGGTGATGAGTTCAAGTGCCAGTTCGCTTTTACCCACTCCGGCATCGCCTTTGAGTAAAACGCCCATACTCAGCACCTCCAGAAACACGCCATGCAGCGTGACCACTTCGGCCAGACGTTGCGTCAGGTAGTGCCCCAAATGCGTCATCAGGGTGGGGCTGGATTGGGGCGAGGAGAACAGCGGTGTTTCGGTGCGATTAGCCGCCTCGATCAGCAATGGCGGTACGGCTTCGCCGTTGGATACGATGATGGCGGCGAGTTCGGTGGAAAACAGGTGGTTGAGTGCTTCCGTCAGGCCGTTATCCGAAAGGCCTCGCAGATAGTCCATTTCGGCACAGCCCAAAACCTGGACACGATTGGGGTGAACAAAATTTAAATGGCCTATCAAGGCCAGCGCGGGCTTCTGGACGGTTTCCGATGACAGCCGCCGCTTGCCTCCGCTCAGCCCGGCCAGCCATTGCAGTTCGAACTGTTCCGCTATATCGCGGAACAAGGTTTCGATCGTAACGGTCGTCAGGCTACCCATGAGGTGATGAGCGAATGCAACGCGGCGGCACTGTCGGCGTTCATCATGCGTGTGCGCATGGTTTCGTCGCCAAATAATTGTGCGAGTTCGCCCAGAATCTGAAGATGTTCTTCATTGGCTTCTTTGGGGACCAGCAAAACACAACAGAGCGTGACAGGCTGTGCGTCAGGCGCGTCGAATTCGAGCGGGGTTTTCAGGCGGTAGAACGCACCAGTAGCTTTAGCCAGACCCTTGATTCGCCCATGTGGAATGGCGATGCCGTGTCCAAGCGCGGTGGAGCCTAGCCGTTCTCGCTCGAACAAACTGTTGAATACATCGGAGGACTTGAGTCCGAGCTGTCTGGAAAAAAAATCGCCTGTGTGTTCAAACAATTTCTTCTTGCTGGAAAAATCCATATCCAGAAGAACAGTGTCGAGGCTTAGAAGTGGGGAGATATGGTTCATCGGTGTGCGTTGATTTTGGAACAATTCGCACGGCAATTATACGCCCGGAGACCGTTCAGACCTCCGGGCAGTCTGGCAGGCTATCAGGCCTCAATCTCACTCTCGGTGGGCTGGCGCTTCACACCGCCGTGCTCCTGGTGGACATTGGAAATTTTTTCCTTGTGCTTAACAATCTGGCGATCCAGCTTATCTGCCAGAAGGTCGATCGCAGCGTACATATTGCCATCCTCACAGTGCGCGTGAAAATCATGTCCTTTGACATGCAGGCTGGCTTCCACTTTGTGAACCAGTTTTTCGACGCGCATGATGGTAGAGATGGTGATGACGTGGTCAAAATGGCGCTTGACCCGTTCGAGCTTGGTGGCGACGTAGTCGCGAATGGCGGGGGTTACTTCTAGGTGATGGCCGGAAATCGTCAAATTCATAAAGCCTCCTGGGTAAAGGTGAAAAGTCGGGAGTCCGTCTGGAGTCCCTGAACGTACCGTTTCAAATGTGCGTCCGATTTCATTGTGGGACGAAACGCATGCACATTCAAGCGGACTTTTTACCAAACAGCCTTGTCGGCACTCGTTTTAGAGTGCTCGACGAAGGCTGGCTGTTGGAATTTGCAAGGAATCCCGGTATTTGGCAATCGTGCGCCGGGCGACAACGATGCCCTGCTGTCCCAGCACGCTGGCAAGCTGGCCATCGGAAAGCGGTTTTTTTGTGCCTTCGGCAGCAACCAGTTGCTTGATGAGCGCACGAATGGCTGTGGATGAGCAGGCACCCCCCGTTTCAGTTGCGACGTGGCTGCCGAAGAAGTATTTAAGCTCGTATAGCCCGCGCGGCGTCATGATGAACTTTTGGGTGGTGACGCGTGAAATCGTCGATTCATGCAGTTCAACGGCTTCGGCAATTTCGCGCAGCACGAGCGGACGCATGGCAACTTCGCCATGCTCGAAAAAATGCTTTTGCCGGTCCACGATGGCTTGTGATACGCGCAGGATGGTGTCGAACCGCTGCTGGATATTCTTGATCAGCCAACGCGCTTCCTGCAGCTGGCCGGAAAGCGGGTTTCCGCCAGCCTCGCGGTGACGAGACAGAATGTCAGCATAGATGCGATTGATCCGCAGCTTGGGCATGGCTTCTGCGTTGAGGGTTGCCAGCCACATGCCTTTGACTTTTTTGATGAAGACATCGGGCACGACATAATGCGTTTCGTCGCGGCCAAAGCTTGCACCTGGTCGCGGATTCAGCTCCAGAATAAGCGCGCGCGCGGTACGCAACTCCAGTTCGTCGATGCCCAGTATTTTTTTGATCTTGCCCAGATCGCGTGCGGCCAACAGGCCGAGGTGACCCTGCGCTATTTGTATGGCATGTTTGCGTCCTGTAACCCCATCGGGCATCGCGCGTAATTGCAGTGCCAGACATTCGCCCAAATCGCGCGCGCCAACGCCGACAGGATCCATCTCCTGCAGATGTGCCAACGCCGCTTGCATCTCTGCCGGATCAATATCTCCAAGTTCGTCGTGCAAGCTCTCGGCAATATCTTCCAGACTTTGGGTAAGGAAGCCGTCTTCGTTGACATCTTCGATCAAAGCGCTGGCCAGAATCTTGATTCGATCCGGCAAAGGTGTCAGCAATAACTGATTGAGCAAATGTTCGCGCAAGGTTGAGTTCGCGCCCGGCGACTGATGAAAATCGCTGTCTTCGTCGTCTGCATTGCTGCCGCTGTAATCAGTCCAGTCAGTATCGTCAAGCGACACGGCGGACTCATCGGCATCCGGCTGACTCTCCGTTGTGGAAGCTTCGCCAGGGCTGGACTCGGCGGGAGGCGCGTCGCCGGACCCATTCAGCGCCGTTTCAGCAGGGATGAATTCCGGATTCTCGTTTTCGAGCTCAAGCATGGGATTGTCCTGGAGCATTTGTTCCAGTTCCTGATTGAGCTCTAGCGTGGACAATTGCAGCAGGCGGATCGACTGCTGCAA
>JAYVLR010000321.1:0-3100 GCA_043759395.1 Thiobacillaceae bacterium | reverse complement strand
CTGAATCATCTGTTGCAACAAAGCCCCGGTGCATCGGAGTTGCTAGGCCGACACGTCGGTCAGCATGTGCGTTTTGATCTGGTATTCCAGCAGTTTGATTTTTGTATCGCCAACGATGGCGGCCTGACTGAAGCGGTGGCCGCAGCGCCCGACGCCACCCTGCGCCCCACCCCCGCACTATTTGCCCGCCTGCCGTTTTTTGGCCGGGATGCGCTGCGCTTTGCCGATTACAGCGGCGACGCGGCGCTACTGCACACACTGGATAAAGTGTTCCGCAATCTGCACTGGGATATCGAAGCCGACCTGGCACCCGTACTCGGCGACATCGCCGCACATCGCCTCAGCACAACCGGTCGCGACGCCCTGCGCACCTTGCATCAAAACGCGCAATCCCTGCAAACCAGCGCCAGCGAATACCTCGTCGAGGAAATCGGACTGATGGCGCGCAAGATCGATGTCGCGCGGCACAACCGCGAAGTCGATGCCCTGGTGGACGATCTCGCGCGGCTGGAAGCACGGCTGGCTCGACTGGAATGCATGAGAAAATCTACCGCTGATTCTGGAAATACTGCAGCATGAAACCACAAGCGTTTGATCGAAATGAGCATGTTTATAGAAACGATGCCTTTGCCGAATTGGTCAAAGATGCGGTCAGGTTCTTTAATGGCACACCTGTTCACACGCTCCCCCCGCCAGAATCATTTCTGGGAACCGGGGTGTACGCGCTTTACTACACGGGAAACAATCCTCTGTACAAGCGATACGCAGAGCTAAATCGCCTTTCATACGGCCATCCCATCTACGTGGGCAAAGCCGTACCCAAAGGGTGGAGGCAAGCCCGCGCGTCTGACAGCGCACTAAATCAGTCTCGCGAACTCATCGGTCGCCTGCGAGAACACGGAAGGAGCATTACCCTTGGTGCCGACCTGTCACTTGAAGGTTTTATGTGCCGCTTCGTCATTTTTGAAGAAGAAGGCTCCGACATGATCAGCACAATTGAAGCCGCCCTCATCAAGCTAAATAAACCGCTCCGGAATACCGCCGTTGACGGATTTGGAAATCACGATCCCGGAAGCGGCCGATACGAACAAGCCAAATCAGATTGGGATGTCATTCACGAAGGCAGGGCTTGGGCGAATAGGTGCAAGGGGAAACACGCCGAAAAAAATACAATAATTTCTAATATTCGCCTTCATCTCAAGAAGCTGGAACAGACGAAATGAAGACCCTTGAGATTTTTTCAGGTGCCGGGGGTCTGGCAAAAGGCTTAGAGTTGTCCGGGTTTGAGCACAAAGCCTTTGTTGAGTTTAATAGACATGCGTGTGAGTCGCTTTCTGAAAACTTTGACTCGGCGCGAGTCTTCTTTGGCGACATAAAAGACTTTGATTTAGACTCCCTTGAAGATATTGACATTGTTGCAGGAGGCCCGCCATGCCAGCCATTTTCACTGGGCGGCAAGCACAAGGCAGACCAAGACAACCGAGACATGTTTCCATATGCCATACGCGCTATCGAAAAACTCGCACCTAAAGCATTTATATTTGAAAATGTGAAGGGTCTGCTTCGTCAAACTTTTTCCAAGTATTTTGAATACATCATCCTCAGATTAAGTTACCCGGATTTCATGTCCGGTAACAACGTCAGATGGGAAAACCACCTCGATGAACTTCGCAATATTGATAAAAATTCCTACGCGGGGAATAAATACAACGTTCAGTTCAAACTTATAAATGCCGCAAATTATGGCGTACCACAAACCCGGGAACGGGTTGTGATTGTAGGCACAAGAGCAGATATCTCATTACCGTGGGTCTTCCCGATGGAAACACATTCCGAAGACAGACTTCTTTGGGATATGTACGTAACAGGTGAATATTGGGAGCGCCACAAAGTACCTAAACCTATGCGGCCAGATTTAGACGCACCGCTAAGGGAACGAACATCCCGACTAAAAGATAAGTACGGAATGTTTGAGCCAGAATTACTGCCATGGCAAACCATGCGGGATGCTTTATTTGATACGCCAGACCCAAAATCAGATCATGGAATAATCGACCATATATTTCGAGATGGTGCGCGCACCTATCCGGGGCATACAGGTAGTGATTTTGATTGGCCGTCGAAAACAATCAAGGCTGGCGGGCACGGGGTTCCAGGCGGGGAAAACATGATTCGCTTCAATGATGGAAGCGTTCGATACCTGACTACCTTTGAAGCAAAACGAATACAAACCTTTCCCGATAATTTCGTCATCAAAGGCGCGTGGGGTGAGGCTATGCGTCAAATTGGGAATGCGGTTCCTGTATTGCTTGCTGAAAAAATAGGCTTCAAGTTAGCAGGGCAATTGAAAACGCCCAGCCAATCCTTCCTGCGGACGCGCTAAAAGTCACGCGCCACTGGACTCTACGTTAGCTCGACAAGCCGACCGTTCTGATATGAAACTACTACGCCTCACCCGCATTATTTATATCGGCCTGCGTTTCGGGCTGGAAGAATTTTTTCTCGGCCACGAGCGCGTTCGCGTATTGCGTTGGCTGATCCGGTTTACCTTGTTCTGGCGGCCGCTGACCGAGCCGCGCGAGGTGCGGCTGCGGCGCGCGCTGGAGGCGCTGGGGCCGGTCTTCGTCAAATTCGGGCAAATGCTGTCCACCCGGCGCGACCTGATTCCGCTCGACATTGCCGACGAGCTGGCGCTGCTGCAAGACCGCGTGCCGCCGTTTCCTTCGGCGCAGGCGATCGCCATTCTGGAAGCGGCGTACAAAAAGCCGTTGGCTGAGGTGTTCACCGAATTCGATCCCACACCAGTGGCCTCGGCCTCGGTGGCACAGGTGCATTTTGCCCGGCTGCCGGACGGCACAGCGGTGGCGGTCAAGGTGCTGCGCCCCGGCATTGCGCCGGTAATCGCGCACGATGTGGCGCTGCTCGATGCCGCCGCCGGGCTG
This sequence comes from Thiobacillaceae bacterium, assembly GCA_043759395.1. Classification (GTDB taxonomy): domain Bacteria; phylum Pseudomonadota; class Gammaproteobacteria; order Burkholderiales; family Thiobacillaceae; genus Thiobacillus. The sequence goes on along the minus strand of JAYVLR010000321.1, from coordinate 158 downwards.
GTGGAAAAACTGTTTTCCGACGGCAAACGGCTGCGTCCGCGCGAGGTGGTGGCCGAGTTCGAAAAGCATCTGGAAGACGAGCTGGATCAAATGCGCGAGGCCGCCAACTGCTCGCAGTTGCGGCGTAATTTCAAGGATTCGCCGCTGCTGCTGGTGCC
>JAYVLR010000320.1:0-4086 GCA_043759395.1 Thiobacillaceae bacterium | reverse complement strand
ATCAACGGTCGCCCCTGATACTCGACCAGCCCCTTGTCCGCTCCGCCCATGCGCGTGCCGCGACCGCCAGCCAGGATGACAGCGGCAAGCACGTTATTGATTCGGCACGTTGGGGTTTGAAATGGGCGGCGGATCATGCTCATCATTATTGCCAAACAAAAACCGCGCGTGTCGAATTAATAAGCATTTAACCTAGAAACCGCAGTTGACCGCTTGCACCCGCATGGGACACCGTATGAACATTGAGATTTTTGCTCACGAACACTTTCACCATATGGGTGAGAACGCTACACACCCGCTGGCACGTCCAGTCAAGCGTCTGGCTTTGTCGCTTCTCCTTGCCTACCCCGGTAGGCTGCGTCGTCGCTTCGCACCAGCCACTCGCCTGAACGCACCATCGGATGCGTCCAACTGCGGTTTCTAGGTTAAAAGCAGCGCACTATTGAGTCGGCACAACGAACGACATTGGGTAAAACCGCTTTTATCGCTGACTACGCGTTCAAACATCGCATGGCCGTCTCAATAGTGCCGACGGGCATACAAACTAAACAGGTCTACCCGGTCACCTGCGCGCTGGGTTTGCTGGCGCAGTTCCCAGCGCGGCTCGACAAACACGGGCGACTCCCGGCGCTTGCCCTGCACCAGCAGCCAGCCGCAATCGGCGCTGCCACTGGCTCGCACATCAAGCCCGCTGTGGTACGCCAGCAGCACACGCTGCTGTGCGCCCAGGTTGCGGGTGCTGACGCACTCGCCGTGCGGTACCTGTTTTCCCAACATGTCGGCCACTCGGGTATAGCTCAGGCGCGGGTCGAATACGCTCAGAAAAAATCCCAGCAACAACACCCAGACGAAGCTGATCCCGGCGCTCCAGACCAGGATCGGGCGCAGCGGCGAGCGCGGGACGCGCGCTATAAAAACCAGCCAGATCGCTGTCGCAACGATGCCGATCAGCAAGGGAATGACGCGCAGGTCGCCGACGTTTTCTGCGCCCAGTTTAAGCAGGCGTTTTGCCAGCCGCGCCGGTGCAGCCAGATCATGTGCGCTCCAATAGACCCAGAATATGATCGCCAGAAAAGCGAACAGCATTACCGCAAACCACAGAAAAGCATTGGCTGCGCCGCGCCGGAGCGACATCAACCCGGCGGCGGCAAGCAGCGCAGTTGGCGCGGTGAGGGCGAGTATTTTGGCTTCGCCTGAATTGATGCTGAGGGAAAAAACGGTGAACAAAACCAGCAGCACCAACAGCGGCATCAAGGTGGCAGGCTCGCGCCATTTGCGACGCTCCCGATACAGCGCCCAACCCGCCAGCGGCCAGCTCGGCCAGATGTACCAGGGCAAGAGTCCCAGCACGGCCAGCGGTTTGAGCTGTGACACGGTTTGCATCCAGCGCTGCAACTGCAAAACTTGCAGCAGCGGTTCCTGCCGGAACCACAGCAAAACAATCCATGACAGACACAGCGCGGTGGCGCTCAATAGCCCAAGCAGCAAACCCCGTTTTGCGGTCTCGCTACGATAGGCTGGAATCAGCATCGGCAAGCATCCGGCTAGCAGCGCCAAAGCCAGCGGTTCCATCAGACCTGTCGCCAATAGCATGATGCTCAGACCCGCCGCGACAAGCCATCCGCCACGCGCATCTTTCGGCAATCGCGCCAGTCCGTCCAGAACAATGGCGACACCGGCAAGCTGCGCGGTGTAGGCATTCATTTCGTGCGCGCGCAGCAGCAGCCCCACGCTGCCCAGCAGCGCCAAGACCGCCGCCCAGCGATGGTCTTCACCGTACAGTTCCTGCGCTGCACGCGCGCTAAAAAAAAGTGCCAGCGCGACGAATACGCCCGATGCCAGTCGCGCGCCGTCGTGCAGCGCCAGCAGCGGCGAAGTCAGCCATGCAGTCGCTGCAGCAACCCAGTAATAAAGCGGCGGATAGGCATCGAAGGCCAGCCCGTGTGCAACCCAGCCGCCGTGCTGCCACAGTTCCAGAAACCGCACAAAATTACTGCCGTCACCGCCCTTCCATGGCGCATGACCCACCAGCCCGGGCAGCAGCCAGGCCAGGCATAAAAGCACTAAGGCAGGATTGCGCAGGCGCAGCAAATTATTGGATAACTTTCAGCAGTTGGCCAGGGCGCGGTTCGCCCGTCGGATACAGGTCATTCATCAAACGCAGTTGGGACTCGGCGTTGACGCCCAGAATCGACCGGGATGCGAGACCTTCCATGGTCGTGCCCGCCTGCGTGGTGATCACCTGAATGAGGTAAGGGCGTGCAGCCAGACGCTCTTCTTTGGTTAACGCATGGAAGCTGTTGATGGCGGCTTTCAGGGTGTCGCGATAGCGACTGTAGGCATTGCTGTCCTTGCTTAAACCCGCAATCAGATACTGCGCGCCGCCAAACACGACCGCACCCACCAGCACCGGTTTGCCCTGCAACGCGCCCGCAGCAAAGCTCGCTGGAAAGCCGTTGATATCGCCACTGACATAACGCGCGCCGGGATCCAGCTTGAGCCCTTTTTGCAGCGTATCCATCGAGTGTTCGTTCTTCGGACCCGTCCGCAGCTCGACCAGAGCATCGTTTTGCGGGCTGACCGCCACCACACGATCCGGCTGGTTCTGTACCCGCCAGCCCTGCGGAAAAACCAGCCCCAAGCCAAGCTTTTCGTGCAACAGCGCATTGTTGCGGACCACGCCTTGCTCGGGACTGTCGCCAAAGAACACGCCGGCCATTTTTTGCAAATACTCATTGCGGCCTTCGCGCGGATCGGCCACCGTATATTTGGCCGCCTCGCCGACCACCTGCTTCAGCCGCGCATCATTGCTGGGGTGCGTCTCGAACGTCCCGTGATAACGGCGCGGTTCGCGGCCTTCTTTTTTTGCCAGCTCGGCATCAAACAACTCCTGGTTTTTCAACACGCCGATCACATCCATCATTGCCTGCGGCTGATAGCCTGTTTTGGCGATGTACTGCGCACCCAGCCGATCCGACTCCAGTTCGTGATCGCGCCCATAGCCCGCCGTCCAGGCTTGCGCCAAAGACTGCAACATCGTGGCACCGCCCTGATTATTCAGCTCCGGCACCAGAATGGATCCGAGAATCGCCCCCAGACCCGCAGCCGTGGTCGCGCTTTGCTGGCGTACGCCGTGCCGCGCCGTCACATGTCCGATCTCATGCCCCAACACCCCCGCCAGTTCCGCCTCGGAATTAAGATAGGCCATGATGCCGCGCGTGATATAGACGTAGCCTCCGGGCAAGGCAAACGCATTCACGTCGGGACTGTCGACCACGGTGAAATGCCATTGCAGGTTGGGGCGATGGCTTTGCTTCGCCAGACGCTGGCCGACATCATTCACATAAGCCTGCAATGCCGGGTTGTCCAGCGCCCCATATTCCTGCAGAACCTCCTTGTGCGATTGCGCGCCCATCTGGATTTCCTGCTGCTCCGACATCAGCACAAAATCCTTGCCGCCCGTCACCGGGTTTTGCGCACAATGGGTCAGCAGCACTGCCCCGATAGCAGTAGCGATAATGCGGGGAATAAGGTGTAATTTCATAAGTGATCTGAAGCCGATGCCAACAAGCGCATCATAACGTGGCATACCCATGCGGCCAATAAAAAGGCAGCCGAAGCTGCCTTTTTTGCAAGTCATCCGTCGCGTTATTTACGCTGCGGCACCACAAGATTTACGCGGCTGATTTCATACTGCACAGTTCATGCCGCAGATTTCATACCGTAGCGCTGGCGGAATTTTTCAACACGGCCTGCCGTATCGACAATCTTCTGCTTGCCCGTGTAAAACGGATGGCACTGTGAACAGACTTCCACATTAAGTGTGTCTTTAACCATCGTGGAATTCGTTTTGAACACGCTGCCACAGGAGCAGGTCACGGTAATTTCGTGGTAATTCGGGTGGATACCGGCTTTCATGGCAAACCTCGCGTAGCGCTTTTTAGTGAACTGCGGATTATAAACGACTTTCGACCGGGCGTGCAATACGCAGCCTTCTCCAATGACACATGAGCCTGAGCCGGGTGCTGTAAATCCAAAGAGAGTTGAGCCTGTAGGTGCGTGAATCGGGATCATGGAGACATGATC